>JAFOZN010000198.1 GCA_017391185.1 Alistipes sp.
ATACGCGCCATAGCTGAGGTGGTGAGTCACGCAAATGATATTCGGCAACCACAGAGCAAAGATATAGCTTGGCTTGCAGGACTTGACGCTTTTAAGAATAACGGAGCTTTTATCAACGTAGGCGAGAGATGCAATGTTGCAGGTAGTCGCAAGTTCTTACGTCTAATCAAAGAGAAGAGTTACGATGAGGCACTCTCCATAGCTCGCAACCAGGTACGTCAGGGAGCAATGATTCTCGACCTGAACATGGACGATGCCATGATAGATACCCAAAGCGAGATGTGCCAATTCCTCAATCTCATGGCTTCAGATCCCGAAGTCGCAAAAGTGCCTTGGATGGTAGATTCTTCGCGGTTCGAGGTAATCGAAGCAGCTCTCAAGTGCATACAGGGGCGTGCCATAGTAAACTCTCTCTCGCTCAAAGAGGGCGAGACCATCTTCCTGCAACGTGCCCTTAGAGTCAAGGAGTTGGGTGCAGCACTTGTAGTGATGGCATTCGATGAAGAGGGACAGGCAACAACCCTCGCTCGTAAAATAGAGATTTGCCAACGAGCATACAATCTGCTCACCGAGCGAATTAATTTCCGTCCAGAAGATATTATCTTCGATCCCAACATACTCACCATTGCCACAGGCATACGTGAGCACGATCTATACGCCAAAGATTTCATCCTTGCGACAGAGTGGATTCACCAAAACCTTCCCCAAGCAAAGGTCAGCGGAGGTGTCAGCAACCTCTCTTTTGCACTCAGAGGGAATAACTTCCTAAGAGAGGCCATGCATGCTGTATTCCTCTACCACGCTATCCGTGCAGGTATGGATATGGCCATCGTCAACCCCTCGACTGCGGTCATGTATAGCGACATAGCACCAGAGCTGAGAGAGGCCTTGGAGGATGTGATTTTGGCTCGCAGAGAGGATGCGACAGAACGCCTGCTCGCCATCGCTCAAGAGTATCAACCCTCACAGAGCCAAAGTGAACAAAAGCCGACTATCAACCGTAATGAAACGCCCATCGAGGAGCGTCTATGCAACGCCCTACGCCATGGCGAAGAGGAGTATCTTGCGAGCGATATAGAGGAGGCCCTGACAATCTACCCATCGGCTGCGGCAATTATCGAAGGCCCGCTTATGCAGGGTATGTCGATAGTTGGAGAGCTTTTCGGCGAAGGTAAGATGTTTCTACCGCAAGTGGTCAAGAGTGCCCGCACGATGAAACACGCTGTGGGGATTCTCCAACCATATTTGGAGGAGAAAACAGACTCAGCATCAAATAACAAGATAGGTAAATACCTGTTGGCAACGGTTAAGGGCGATGTCCACGACATAGGTAAAAATATAACTGCCGTAATACTTGGATGCAACAACTTTGAGGTTATAGATCTCGGTGTAATGGTATCGGCAGAAGAGATTGTCAAAAGAGCCATCAGCGAGCAGGTAGATTTCATCGGTCTTAGCGGACTTATTACTCCCTCGCTTGAAGAGATGTGCCATGTGGCCCAAATGCTCAAGGCAGCGGGCGTAAGCAAACCTCTCTTTATCGGTGGTGCTACTACCTCGGAGCTACATACGGCTCTAAAAATTGCGCCACTCTACGATGGTGCGGTGTTCCATGTAAAGGATGCAGCGCAAAACCCCGTTTTGGCAATGCAGCTACTCAGCGCGGAGAAAGAGAGCATCATATCAGAACATAAGCGCAAACAAGCAGAGCTTAGAGATAGCTATCAAGCTCCACAAAAGAGCGATATGGCGCAAAGACTAAACATTGATTGGAGCGAGGAGCAAATCATCAAGCCTTCATTTTTGGGTACTCGCACCTATGCGCCAATAGAGATTGATGACCTCAGACCATATATCAATTGGCGACACTTCTATAACCTTTGGAAAGTTGCTCAAGACTCTCCTGAGGCAGAGAAGCTCCGCCATGAGGCTGAAACGTTGCTTGATAATATGAGCTGCGAGGAACATCTTTTGACTCGCATAGGATTCTACTCGGCATATGGATTCGATGGCGGAATTGCCATACTCAATGGCCATGGTTGCGAGAATTGCCCTCAGATACATAAGACAATAATCCCTACTCCTCGCCAGAACGCCAAGGAGGAGTCTATGGCATTATCTCTCTCGGATTTTGTCGCAGAGGAGGGTATGGGCGACCATATAGGAGTCTTTGCCATCACTATATCCTCGGCACTCATATCACGTCTAGAGAGATTGAAGGAGGAGGCTTGCGACTATGAAGCATTGCTTTTGCAGAGTCTGTGCGACAGATTGGTCGAGGCGGCAAGCGAATATATGCACCTCAAGGTACGAAAGGAGTTGTGGGGATATGCTCCCGATGAGAGGCTCAACAACAATGAACTTTATCAAGCGCGCTATTGCGGAATAAGGCCTGCATTCGGCTATCCTTCACTACCCGACCAGAGGAGTATTTTTACGGTAAAGGATCTGATAGGCTTCGACAAGATCGGCATCTCGCTTACCGAAAATGGAGCGATGTATCCACAATCTTCGGTAGCAGGATTATACATCGCCAGCCGACACGCCAAGTATTTCGTAATTTAAAAAGATAAAACCCAGCCTATAAAGCTGGGTTTTGTTGTTATTCGATTATAAGATTCTCCACACTCCGTGTCTCAACAGCCTGACGGCATTGCTCAACACGATTATCATTGAGTCGGATATTCTTAGCGTTACGGATAGATATACCACACGCATTTGAGCCTGTACCGATAATGGTATTGCCCTCAATTACTACTCCGTCATGGAGCTGCGTTGCCTTGGTGTCGGGTGCACCAATCACAACAGCGATACCCGAAGCTCCATATTGACAACCTGCACCCAAGCCACAATTTATAATCACATTACGCGCTATGGTCAAATCCTTGGCATGAGTTCCCTCCTTCCAATTCGACTCTGCCCCGACATGAATAGCTGTACCCGTAGAGCCACGGAAGATATTATCCTCGATTCTCACACCTCTGGTCTTAGCCAATACGCCACGAGCCAAGTTGCCCCATACTACCGATCGGCAGAACTCCAGACGTGGAAGTTTTGATACATTAAACAGATAATATTCGTTGTACTTCTCTGGCAACTTACCACTCAATCGCACCTTGACATCAGTAGCAGGAGCCTCGTGCTCTACCTCTACAACCTCCAACTCATCTACAACCTCCAAAGTAGAGATCTTCACCACCTCCATCTTATCACCCACACGCGGAACATCCGTCACCTGAGCATGAGTAAATGTCGGAGCCTTCAACACAAGTGTAACATCCTCGCCCTCGATCTTCTCTATGTCGTGGTAATATCCATGTACATTGGTAGCATCATCGCCCTGACCTCGGAACATACAACCATCGAAGCTGATTAATCCCTCGCAACATGCAAAGTGCGTAGCATCGGTATTTGTCGAGAAGCTATATCCATCGGCAGGTACGACCGAGAGGTGATCCATACGAATATCCTTGCTATCAAAACCCACGATACCCATACCGCACTGCGAATGGATAGAGAGATCCTTGAGCAAGGTATTCTCGCTACGGAGCAACAAAACCGCTGGGCGGAAATGGAACGAGTGTGGGGCCGCCACAGCCGCACCCATCATATATTCAGGCAAATCGCCCTTGAAACGTACACGATTTTTGCCCAAGAACTCATCCTTGGCATAATAGAACGGATTGCGATAGATACCAGATATTTTGTTATCCCACAACATCAAGCGTGGCAGAGGTGTATGATCGGTAATCTCTCGCTGAGGGCCAAACTCCACAACAAAGCCACCCTTGACAATCTCTACAACACGTCCTTCGGAGAATGGCTTGCGCTTGTAATCTATGGTCAGGCCTTTGACCGTCATATTTTTGGTCTCGATTATAGAGAGGGGCTCCATCCAACCCTCGCACATCAACACAGCACCATAGGCTTCAATTGTTACATCTTCGGCACCTGTAAAATCGAGTCCTTTGACGTATGGGTAGTATGGTGTAAAGATCGTACTTTCGGGATTCTGCCCCATCTTACCCGCCAAAACCTCCGATTCCAATCGCTCGGCTTCGGCATCTCGCAGGCGATACTCGCCCTGTGGCATATAGAGAGTAACGCCACGATTCTGCCTACACCACTCAGCAGCTTTGCGCAAGGCTTTGGTATCATCCTTTCCATCATCGGGCTTAGCTCCAAACTCCTCTATAGAGATTCTCTTCTCCTGCGAGCCACTCTGCGCCATAGCGGGCATAAGCATAAGGCACAATAACGATGATAAAATCAGTTTTCTCATAGTATCTATTTTTTACATTTTCGATTACATAGAACAGAACAATGGCACAAGTATCGGCACAGAAAAATCTACAACCACACCATGTACAATCGAGACAAATACCCACTTTTGTCCCGAATAGCGTGTGATGACAGGCAGTGTGACATCCATAGTAGTTGCTCCACCCGAACATATCGGAGCAAGAGGTGAAAACCAACGCACCATAAGCGGTGCAAAGACCAAAGTCATCATCTCGCGGAAGATATTTGCCATCAATGTAATAGTACCCAACTCAGCAGCAGCCTGCACTCCGATAGATGCCTCCTTGAGCGAACTCACCAATATCGAGGAGAGTGAATAGTATCCAAAACCACTCCCCGCAGCCATCACCTCGCCTACACTCCAGCGAGAGATGAGAAACGAGACACCAAAACACATCACAAGCGTACCCACGATGGTCGCAAGCGGAACAATCAACACTCTTGGAGATAGTGAGCTAAGCGTCTCTTTGAGCTTTGCATCTGAGCCGATGGAGATACCGACCTGCAACATCAAAGCGTACAATAGCCACATATCCAACCCGCCAGAATAGAACCACTCAGGCAAGAGATCGAGGGCCGCCAAGATGCATCCTACCACAAAAGCCGATATAATCATCAGACTACTTCCCATCCGCACCTCCTTTAAATAGAGTCTGATAAACTATCTTCGCCGCCACTATACTACCACTCACTCCAGCCACGGCAATAAGCAGAGCCTGACCACCCAAATCTATTAAATTGGCAAGCAGATGTTCATTACGCCCTACCTCCGAACCCATCACAAAGAGTAATAGCAGGATAGTTATCATAGTAGTCGCTCCGATATACCTGACAACACCCCAACGGCGAATCAGATAGCCCAAAGCCACTCCCAAAAACATTATAGCGAGTATCTTAAACATGGTCAGCAATTGATTTTCTTATACAAAAGTAGCATTATTCAGCCGAAAAAACAAACTCTATATAAATAGGTAATAATAAAAAATCAATAATATTTTGAAAATTCCACTACTTTGTGTTGCAAAATACCAACTAATCACATATATTTGCATTAAGAAAATACTAAACTTCATACAAAACCATTACAATTATGAAAGAGACTATCAATGTAAACATCGCACAGCAAGCCTTCACGATGGACATGGATGCCTACTCTGAGCTGACCAAATACTTAGAAGATATTGGTCGGCGATTGCCTGAGACAGACACAGAGACTATGGGTGACATCGAGAGTCGTATTGCCGAGATCTTCCGCGAGAGAGTTCCATCACCGATGATGGTGATTACCTACGGAGTAGTTCAAAGCACGATGAAGCAGTTGGGTGATGCCGAGACCTTCGGCGAGGCTTCACGCCCACTCAGATCAGAAAAGCAGAATGTAAACCCACTCGGCCTACCACGCAAATTCTGGCGCATGCGCTCTCCACGCTCCATTGCGGGTGTATGTAGCGGATTGGCAATCTATTTCGATATTGACATTACGCTGGTGAGAATCCTCTTTATTTTGGGATTTTTTATGGGCTTCTCTACACTATTTCTCTACATCTTACTATGGATAGTGACTCCACAAGAGCCAGCCGAGGGTATCAAGTTTAACCGATAAATTTCTCTCAATACTATGAACGAAGATAATGTAAAAGTACAGATGCGCAAGGGCATTTTGGAGTATTGCATCCTCTCTATCCTCTCCAGAGGAGACTCCTATGCACCTCAGATCATCGCCGAGCTCAAGGAGGCTCAGATGATTATCGTGGAGGGTACGCTCTACCCTATCCTGACGCGCCAAAAGAATGCGGGCTTGCTCTCATACCGCTGGGAGGAGTCTCCGCAAGGACCACCAAGAAAATACTACCGTCTGACGCCCGAAGGCGAAAAGCAACTCGCCTTGCTGGATGAGGCGTGGAACGAGATGGTCGAGCAGATCAAGACCATTCGCGGCGAACAACCCAAAGAGGAGTAACCACCTCTCTCAACTAAAAAATATACAAAAACAAGACATAAACTTACAACTATTATGAAAACCCTATTCTCTTATATCGTAATTCTATTTACAGCTTTCGCTTCAATGTTCTTTTGTAATGAGGCTAAGGCTCAGAAAATCACAGGCAGTAAGAATATCACCAGCGAGCAACGCCCAATTAGCAACGACTACCAGAGCCTAAAGGTAAGTCAGGGTATTAAAGTCACATTGACCACAAGTCAAGACGCCAAAGCCTTTATCACCGCCAACGACAACATCATGCCATACGTCAAGGTCGAGAACTCAGGCTCGGAACTTAAGGTATATTTGGACAACAGCAAATACAAGTCATTCAACAATATCAAGGTTACGGTACAACTGCCACAAAACCCTAAACTCAACTATATTGACTCTTCGAGTGCCGGCAAAGTAGCAGTATACTACCCTCTTAACGCTTCAAAAATCACAGCAAAAGCCTCATCGGCTGCCCACATTGAGTTTTTGGGCAACATCGAGGCTAAGACGCTATTTATCAATTCATCTTCAGCCGCCGAGGTTAGAATCTTGGAGTCTAATGTAGATGCCATCGATGCCTCTGCTACTTCGGCTGCCAAAATCGAACTTAAAGCCAAGGCAGAGAGTATCAAAGCCGATGCGTCATCTGCTGCAAACATAGACATCTATACACTCTGCACACACCTTGTTGCCAAAGGTGCATCTTCTGCCGATATCGAACTTAGCGGAAAGGCTAAGAATCTGAGCATTGACGTCTCTTCGGCTGCTGATGCTGATGCCGATGAATTGGAGACCAGCGGCGAGGCTGTTCTTTCGGCCTCATCGGGCGCAGAGATCTCAGCTTGGTGCAACGGCACACTCAAAGCCACAGCCACTTCGGGTGCAGATATTGATTGGAAGGGCAAGGCTACTGCCGAAGTCAAGAAATCAAGCGGTGGCTCAGTATCAAGAAATTAAGAACGCCTAACTCTCAAAAATTATGAACAAAGTAAAAAAATGCAGCATCGCCGGCATATCCTTCACTCTGGAGACTGACGCCTACGAGACGCTAAACGCATATATAGATTCTCTTCGTAACGCCTACAAAGGGAATCCCGATGGCGAAGAGATTATCGCCGACATCGAGGCTCGCATTGCAGAGCTTATCCTCTCTACGCTCCCTGCCGACTCTGTCGTAGCAAAGCCCCTGATCGACAATATAATCCGTCAATTAGGCTCTGCAGATGAGATTGAAGAGGAGCAACCCGAAACAAATTCTCACAATGCCGACAAAGTAGATCAAAATGGCAATCCACGCATCCCACGCCGTCTGTATCGTGATCTGAGCAATGGTAAATTGGGCGGAGTATGCGCAGGCTTGGCTAACTATTTCGATGTGGACACAGTGTGGATCAGATTGGCAATGTTCTTGCCTCTGCTCTTCTCGCCCGTATTTAAATTCACATTTGAACGTGGTCACTTTGTCAGTTTCTCGACCAATCTATTCTGGTTTGTAGTCATCGGCTACATCATCATGTGGATTGTCATCCCTGCCGCATCCTCGGCTCGTCAGAAATTAGAGATGAAGGGCGAGAGAGTGACGGCACGCAACATCTCCGAAAAGGCATACTCCTCGGCTGCGGATGAGCCTGCACGCACGATTTTTGCCAACATCGTGGCTCTGATAGGTAGAATACTGCTTATCCTGCTCAAGATATTTGCCGCACTGATCTTCATAGGTCTCATCGGTGGAGCAACACTTCTGGGAGTGGTCGCGGTAGCTGCTATACCTATCATGTCGTTGGAGTTCACTACGGGACTCACAGCATTGGCCTTTGTCATGATGATCCTGATTCCTATCATCGTCTTGATATACCTGACACTGATGTTGTTACTCTCGATGCGACCAAAAGCTTCGGTATTATTGGTGTTGTTTATCATTTGGATTCTGATGATACCTGCACTCATAGTCTCGGCATTGAAGTCTCCTCGCAACTTTGACTCTACGATAGAGAATCTTTTTGAATCGGTAGTAGAGAAAGATGAAAAGATACTCTACAAGGAGTTCACCGATGATGAGATCCAAGAGTGGCAGCAGAAGCATGGAGTTAGCACCGAGACTATCGAAGAGGAGGAAAAGATGAAACTCGGCACCGCTGGCGTAAAGGAGATGACTCACCACTTCACTATCGGAGACGAGCGCGCCAGCAGCCACTATCAGGCTCAGATGCACATCATGTTTTGTGGTGCAGATGATGCTGTCAAGGCGTGCGAGGAGTCGTTGAAGTTTGATTCCGATTTTTTGACATTCACCACCCCTAAAGGCAGTAAGGTCAAGGCTGGTAAAAACGGCATAGACTTCAATGGTTCTACCCTTACGATGGTCACAAAAAAGAGTATTGATGTCAACGGCAAGGATATTACCACCACTTACAACTTCTCGGTTGATGGGGTGAAGGTGCAGTTCCAGCAAGGACCTCTTATCGACATGAACAAGGTCACAAAAGAGATGGTTGAGGGGATCTTCGGAGCTACATCCAAAATTTTCGATGCCGCAGGAAACATATTCGGCATGGCGGGTAACATTATCGGTGCGGCAAGTAATATCGTGGATGCAGCAGGTGCTATTGCGGGCAAAGAGGCCATCGCCGAAGCTCAAGAAGATATCCGCGAAGCTCAGCAAGAGATAGCCGAGGCTCAGAAGGAGTTTTTAGCCACCAAAGAGGATATACATAACGACATGGTAATCTCATTAACCGAGCCTACCAGAGGTGCAACCACCGCCACCAAGCCCGGCACAGAGTCTTGGGCAACCAACCCCAAGGTATATTACTACCCTGTAAATGGCAAAGTGGTCAAGGGTTATTCTCACGATGGAGTATATATCCTATTCTACGGCTCAGCGAAGAATGTGGATTGCTGCATGAATCACTTCGCCATAGACAAAAACGGATATGTAAGTACGTGGACAAAAGCTGGAAATAAGTATCTCATTAGTAAATACGGCATCAAAGCAGACGAAAAAGATGGCTCAAAGAGAAAGAGCATAAAGTGCAATAAGAACGTTTCAAAGGGCGAATATGGTGATGAGTATCTCATATACGGAGAGATTGATGATGTAAAGTTTAGATATCTTGTAGGCGACAGAAATAACCCGACCACAAAAGATAAAATTGCTCACCTCAGCCAGACTTCATACGTTCAAAGTCTATTCTAAAATGCTAAATTAGAGCAAACAGACTCCCACATAAGCATTTTTTCGGCAGAAGGTCACTTATACAGAAAGTGATCTTCTGCTTTTTACTCGGCAACTCAGCCATGCTATCAACCTATTGGGGCCATGATATTGCTTTATACATTTTTTTTTGTAATTTTGCATAGAGATAACATCAACAAGAAGTATAATTAAATCAATATATCATTATGGCTATCAAATGTATAGGAATTCTTACTTCTGGAGGCGATGCCCCAGGTATGAATGCTGCAATCCGTGCGGTGACTCGTGCCGCAATCTATAACGGCTACAAGGTTAAGGGTATCATGCGTGGCTATCACGGCTTGGTGACCAACGAGATCGTAGAGTTTAAGTCTCAGAGTGTGAGCAACATCATCCAGCAAGGAGGTACGATTCTCAAGACTGCACGAAGCAAAGAATTCCGCACCCCCGAAGGTCGTAAGCAAGCGTACGAGAATATGAAGGCTGCGGGTATTGATGCATTGGTAGTCATCGGTGGTGACGGTTCACTGACTGGAGCGCAACTCTTTGCCAACGAGTTTGACGTTCCGATCGTAGGTCTGCCAGGTACTATCGACAACGATTTGAGCGGTACTGATGAGACTATCGGTTACGACACTGCGCTGAACACTATCGTGGATGCGGTGGATAAGTTGCGCGACACGGCTACCAGCCACGAGCGCCTGTTCTTTGTAGAGGTAATGGGTAATACGGCAGGTTATTTGGCCCTCAACGGTGCTATCGCTTCGGGTGCCGAGGCGGCTATCATCCCTGAGCGTGAGACTGAGGTTGACCAGTTGGCAGAGCTTATCCACAACGGCTTCCGTAAGAGCAAATCATCGGCTATCGTGCTGGTTGCCGAGAACAAAGCTACGGGCGGAGCATTGGGCCTCAAGGAGCGTATCAAGAAGGAGTTCCCTGAGTTTGATGCTCGTGTGACAATCCTCGGTCACTTGCAGCGTGGTGGCTCACCTACGGCTAAGGATCGTATCTTGGCCTCTAAGATGGGTTGTACGGCTATCGAGGCCTTGAGCGAGGGACAGCGCAATGTGATGATCGGTATAAAGAATGGCGAATTGGTATATGTACCATTCAAGAAGGCCGTATCTCATACTTCGGGACTCGATTTGAAGGATCTCGATGTAGTAAAGATTCTCTCTATCTAACATCCGAGCGCAATGAAGAGAATCGTAGGCATTGGAAATGCCTTGACCGATATGCTTGTCAACCTCTCGGATGATGGAGTATTAGAGTCCAATGGTTTAGCGCGTGGCTCGATGGTATTGGTCGATGCCGCTACACAGAAGGCCATCACCAAATCGGTGGCAGGTATGCCCTACTCACTCTCGCTGGGAGGCTCGGCGGGTAACACCATCCGCGCATTGGCTTCGATGGGTTGCCAGGGCATGGGCTACATAGGCGAGGTTGGCGTGGATAGTACAGGAGATTTTTTTGAGCAGGCGCTCATCAACCTCGGCATTCAGCCACATATTTTCCGAGGTACGGAGCGTTCGGGCAAGTGTATGTCGCTCATCTCAGCAGATGGCGAGCGTACGATGCTCACTCATTTAGGTGCGGCACTGCAACTTGCGCCAGAGATGATTTATCCATCGCTTCTTGACGGATATGATTGCCTCTACATAGAGGGTTATTTGGTACAGAATCACGATTTGATTCGCAAGATAGCACAAGTTGCCAAAGAGCGAGGTTTGACCGTAGCCATAGATTTGGCAAGTTTTAATGTAGTGGAGGAGAATCGTGACTTTCTCAGAGAATTGGTGCGCGACTATGTAGATATAGTCTTTGCCAATGAGGATGAGGCAACGGCATTTACAGGCGAAGCTATTGCCATAAATTCTTTGCAGGCAATCTCAGAAATGTGTGATTTGGCTGTGGTAAAGATTGGCATGAAGGGAGCACTCATCAAGCAAGGCTCAGAGGTAGTACATGTCGGAATCATGGCTGCTGCCAAGCGTGTCGATACTACGGGTGCGGGAGATTTCTATGCCGCAGGATTTTTGGCAGGAATGTGTGAGGGATTATCTCTGCGCCAATGTGGCACACTCGGAGCCATCGCCGCAGGTAAGGTGATAGAGGTTGTTGGCACAACACTCAGCCAAGAGGCGTGGAAAGATATGCGCCAATTGTTCAACAGGGTAAAGATCGAGAAATATCTATTCTAAATAAGAAACGGAGGGTGCTTAACTTTTTGAGTTAGCACCCTCCATTTCTTATACGGCTTCGTCTCTTTATTGCTGGTCTCGATCATATATCTTACCACCACTACTAATCGCATTATTCACCTCTTTGTGGTTTTGGATACGCTCATCATACTTCTTCAGCATAGCTTCATGGCGCTGGCAAGGCACCAAATCGCGCTCAATATCTCCACGAGGGGTATTCTTTAATCTTTCAGAACCCAACTCTATCAACGCCAGAGCAACATCATATTTCGATTTGTCGTTGCGTATGCCGTCAAGTATCGGACTCTCGGCTGGTCTATCAAAGGAGATCTGCGCCTGAAGTGTACGCGTATGGGTATTCAACGATCTGAGATTTACACCCGTAAGTTCCGACAAACAATCTATTTCGGCGTAGGTCAGAGGACTTCTACCAGAGAGTGTATTATCGAAAGCCGACTCATACACAGGGTAATAAACTCCATTGAGATCCATCCAAGCATACAACCACTCCTTCTCCTTTTGCGTGAGTTTAACGCCATGGTGATCACCCTCTATGATTTGTGAAAGGCGGCTATTATGGCTACCCCACGAATATGGCTGCTGAATATCGGCTGGACCGCCTCCAATCAAGCCTACAACCTTATTGACGTAGAGATTAATGTATGCAGCGTTAAAGAACTGATTCATATCCTTAGCCAAAACAACCTTTTGGCGATTCTTCTTGTCAAAGTCGTGACACTTTACACATCTACGATCCATAATTGGTTGGACATGCTCCATAAACGAGAACTTGAACGGCTCCATGCCCATAAACTTCTCCAACTCCACAGGCTTCTTCGTAAGTGCTATTGGTCGCTTGGGAGTAGGCATAAGAATCGAAATACGATCCTCGTGACAACCCACACAGCCATTAACCTCGCCCGGCATGAGCGATACGCCACTACGCATAGACTGTATCATCTTCTTATCCTTATCCAATAGCTGGAAGTAGACGTGCTTGCCCGCAGGCACCATGAAGTTTACCGAGCCATCCTCCTCGATAGGTACCTCACCCAAAATCTGTTTATTCTCAAAACTATGCCAATTCAGAGCTGGAGCTTGCTCGCCCTGACCTGACCATCCTCCATGAGTCCAGCTACGCTTCTCTGGCGACTCGATTACGCGTAACCACTTTGCCACACCCTTCTCGATACCCTGCATATGAGTACCTTCATACACATTCACCACATAGAACTGTCCCTTATCGCTGGTAAAGTTACGCATCATAGGGAGCGTGACAGGCTTCGCAGATGATTCCACAATATGAGGATCAAATACACTTCGCTCGCCTTCGATCAACAACTCCTCCGAGCCATCCATACCAACGAGGAAGATTCCCTGCTTATATCCACACGCCTGATTATTCCATTCGGGATACTTATAGAGCGTACGCGACACCAAGAACCACTCCTTGTTCATCGGGAATGGATCTTCATAACGGAAACTTTGCACCCACTTGAATGTATCAAGATCACCGTTTGCCACAAGATTAAGGGCCTCTTCGGGATAAATCTTCACCACAGGCTCTTTCCCATCTACTCCTTTCTTGCGGTCTATGATAGCAAGTGAACCCCAAGGTCGATCATGACACGAGCTGAAGATGCATAGGACAAGGTCCGTACCCGGAATCTGACGACCATCAATCACAGCACCAGGGCTGGCAGTATTGTTACCGTAGTAGATAGAATGTTTTGTACCGTCAGGGTTCACAGTCCACAAACCTTGTGCATCACCAAAATTACGATCTACATACTCCCAACGATCGTAAAGGATGCGACCATCGTTTAGCATCGTTGAATGTCCCTCAAAGAGAGTACTCACTCCAATCTGTGTGATATTGGCGCCATCGGACTCCATACGGAACAAATTGCCCATAATATGGCGATTGCACATACAGTATTTAGGCTGTCGAGTGGAGGTAAAGACAATCCCACCATCGGGCAGATACAAAGGATCTATATCCGAGACTCCCTTTGCCGAGGTTAGTTGCTTAAGATTGCTACCATCTATCCCTATCTCATAGATGTGGTAATCATCCTCCTTGTTCATGCGCATCGAGAAAATCACTCGCTTACCATCGAACGAGATCTCTGGATCGCGCAGATTACCTGTATCGGTGTTTATCAGGGTGCGAGTTTTACCACTATCTACGTCATAGATTTTTATCGCTCCACCCTGCGAAAAGCTATTTTGATTTATCTCGCCATATTGGAAAATGGTCGCAGTATTATGGTGATCGGAAGCATACTGGTGACGCTCAACATACAAAATCTGCTTTCCTGCAAGCATCTTGCGTGCTTTATCCGAGAGCGAGAACGGCTGAGTATTAATCTTTGCTCCGCATAAAACAGCCAAAGCAAGGATGCAGAATATTTTAATCAAAAAACCATTCTTCATAAGATAGCAGTTTAGGCCATGTAAGTATTTGGGGTAGAAATATAGCGACAAAATCGCCTATCTAAAGCATCCCGCTATTTAGAGAACAATCCTCGCGTAATGTGGTAACGCATCATCAACAGATAATTTGCTTTGCTCCATTGCAGAGTAATAACACACCACAAAGCAAGCAATATCGCAGCCAACCATTTACCACACTCCTTTAGACGTGTAACTCCTACGCGATGATAGAATTTGGCACGTCTGAGTTGACTCACGCCCACATTATAACACAAGCGAGTAAAGTAATCTACCGTCAGTTTCTCTTGAGGTATGATATGGTACATCACCGCATCGGGCGTATAATAATATTTGGCTTGAGCTATTCTCAATCGCTCAAAAAGGTCACTCTCCTCACCTCCGACCAGCGAATTACCGACTCTGCCCAACGAGATATCAAAGACTCCATATCGTCTGATAGCTGAACGGCGCAACGCCATATTTCCTCCGCCAGGAATATAACCTTCAGGATACTCTTTGACCTTATTACCCAGATGCATCTGATTGGCAATAGCTCGCTCAGTAAAATATGACATCCACACAGGTCTGCCATGCGGATACTCTGCTATGATCGGGCCTCCAGCCGCGACTGCATCGGGCGTAGAATCAAATAGCGAGATATATGCCGAGATAAATCCTGGAGCGATACGCTCATCATCGTCTATGATAGCAATATATTCGCCACTACTCTCTCTAATACCACGATTTCGAGCATACGACAGACCCTGATTAAGCTCAGTAACCATACGCATATTAAACTCAGGGTGCTGAGCAGCAAACTCTGCAAAACGCTCTGCGGTATCATCCGTAGAGTTATTATTGACCACCACACACTCCCACTCATCGAGCGGAGCATCTTGCTCGATTACCGACTGCAAGGTCCTAACAAGCCATGAAGATCGGTTATATGTAGCTATAAGAAGCGAAAGTCTAAGCATAAGAAAAAATAAATATACACACAAATATAGTGAAAATACTCTACCAATATTCCCAAAAGTAGAATCTTTTCACTCTTTTTTCTCATTAGTTTTTAGGTTTTGTATATCTTTGCCCTCTAAAATCAAGACTATGAGTAATAAAAACATAAAAAATCCATCGCCTCTGATCTCACTCATACCTTTATCAGTATTGGTGATATTATTGGCTCTTACCATCAAACTTTTCGGAGCAGATGCTATCGCAGGAGGTAGTCAGCTCTCACTTTTGACAGCTTCGGCTGTATGTACCGCCATGTCGATACTTATCTATGGTCGCAAATGGGTTGATTTAGAGGAGAGCATAATAAGAAACATGCGTAGTGCGACACCCGCACTCATCATCTTGCTACTGATCGGCGCCATAGCAGGAACATGGATGGCCAGCGGAATTATTCCTTCGCTGATTTATTACGGATTAAAGATTCTGCATCCATCGATTTTCTTGCCCGCTTCATGTATCATCTGCTCTATAATCTCCCTTCTGACAGGCTCTTCGTGGACAACCATCGCAACTATCGGTGTAGCTCTGATGGGTATTGGTCGAGCGTTGGGTTTTGATGATGGCTGGATTGCGGGCGCAATAATCTCTGGAGCATATTTCGGCGACAAAATTTCAGTCATGAGTGATACTACGGTATTGGCTTCTTCAACCACAGAAGTACCACTCTTCACCCATATCAAATATATGTTAATCACAACAATCCCCTCGTTGCTTATCTCCATCTTGGTATTTACCATCGCTGGACTCAGCGCCTCGACCACATCATCGGCCGACATGATGGCAATCGAAGAGGGATTGCAATCTACATTCAACATATCGCCATGGTTACTTATAGTACCTATTTTAACAGGTATTTTGATTGCTAAGCGTTTGCCTGCTATAGTAACCCTCTTTGCTTCGGCATTTATGGCTGCCATAGCTATGGTCATAGCACAACCCGAATTGATTCTTCAGATAGCAAACGTGGAGAATAGCTCTGCGCTCTCATCTCTAAAGGCAATAATCATCGCCTCGACAACCAACAACTCCATAGAGACAGGCAACGAGTTATTGAACAACTTGGTCACCACAAGAGGTATGGGTGGCATGATGGGAACAATCTGGCTCATCATCTGCGCCATGTGTTTTGGAGGTGTAATGTATGGTAGCGGAATGTTGTCGGCAATCACACAGATCTTCTTGCGTGTGACACGCCGCACGGTGAGCGTTGTGAGCTCTACGGTAGGTTCTGGTTTGTTCTTTAACCTGGTCACGGGAGATCAATATATCTCTATCATCCTCACGGGAAATCTTTTCCGCAAACTCTACGATGAGCGAGATTTGGAGCATCGCCTTTTGAGCCGAAGCATCGAGGACTCGGCAACCATCACATCGGTACTCATACCTTGGAACTCTTGCGGTATGACGCAATCTACCGTATTGGGCGTAGCGACTCTGACATATATGCCATATTGTATATTCAACATCATAAGTCCTTTGATGTCTATCTTTATGGCTACAATCGGTTATAAAATCTATAAGCGTAGTGACAATGCTCAGTAACAGACTCTATATATTCGATCTGGACGGTACACTCCTCAACACAATAGGCGATCTGGCTGAGGCGTGTGACCACGTCATGCGCACACACTCCCACCCTACACACTCCTACCAAGAGTATTGCTCTTTTGTGGGCAATGGCATCCGCCGTTTGGTGGAGCAGGCCCTGCCCACGGATTGTCGTGAGGCGGAGTATTTAGAGGAGTGCAAGCAGGAGTTTGTCACATATTATTCGGAGCATATTGATCTTAAGACTCTCCCCTACGAGGGGATAACAGCTATCTTAGAGGAGTTACAAAATAGCGGAGCCAAGATAGCCGTAGCATCCAACAAATTCCACGAAGGGACAGTAAAACTCATCCGTAAATTCTTCCCTCAAATCTCGTTTGTTGCTCTTTATGGCAATATGGAGGGCATGCCTCTCAAACCCGATCCCGAACTTATCGAGATGATTATCCGCAAAGCGGGAGTAGATCACGCCCACACCACAATGATAGGCGACTCGGCGGTAGATATCAATACTTCGCACAATGCAGGCATCAGAGGTATCGCTGTAAGTTGGGGATTTCGCTCTCGCACAGAGTTGGAAGAGGCTCACCCCGACCATATAGTCGATACGGTGGAGCAACTTAGAGAGCTATTGATGGCAATATAACTCCACATCACGCTCCGAAATTACATCACCACTCAGGATCATCAATCGCTCCACCACATTACGCAACTCACGAATATTTCCACTCCAAGCCATTCCACACAGCTTCTGCATGGCTTGAGTGGCAATACGCTTAGGTTTTATGCCTTGCTGCGTAGCGATGTTTGCAATAAAACTTTCCACCAATTCGGGAATATCAGATGCTCGATCCCTCAGTGGCGGAACTTTAATCAGAATCACGCTCAGACGATGGTAGAGATCCTCTCTAAAATTACCCTTCTCTATCTCGGCCTTGATATCTTTATTGGTGGCGGCTACAACCCTGACATCCACCACAACATCCTTATCACTACCCACTCGACTTATCTTACTCTCCTGTAAGGCTCGCAACACTTTGGCCTGAGCCGAGAGTGACATATCGCCAATCTCATCCATAAAGAGCGTACCTCCGTTGGCTTGTTCAAATTTGCCTTTGCGTTGTTTGATGGCCGAAGTAAAGGCTCCCTTCTCATGGCCGAACAACTCACTCTCGATGAGTTCCGAAGGGATAGCCGCACAATTCACCTCGACAAAAGGGGCATCCGCACGATGAGACTTTTCGTGTAACCAACGTGCAACCAACTCTTTGCCCGTACCGTTTTCGCCCGTAATCAAGACTCTGGCATCGGATGGTGCAACCTTGTCGATCAGATTTCTGACATGCTCTATCTCTGGCGAGGAGCCTATAATACGCTCCACATCGGAGGACTTGGCTCGTTTAGAGCGATGTGGTTGCGTTACCACCAATTCCTTCTGCGACTCGGAATCTCGACTCTCGACAATACGGCGAAGAGAGGCCAACAGACGATTCATATCCACGGGCGCAGTGATATAATCCTCCGCACCGCTACGTAGTGCAGCCACTGCCCCTTCGATGCTCCCTTGAGGTGTTATAATAATAAATGGTACTCCCAACGAAGCCACATCCTCCATATCACTGCCCGCTACCACCGCATCGTAGCCCTTGCGCATGCAGAAACTCTCGTTTATCTCACTACGCAGAGCCACCGTAGTAGCATATCCCTCAAACTCCAACCTCTCGCGTAGAGTATTTCGCATACTTTTTGATTGTTCCAGAATTAAAACTTTTGCCATATTTTGATTTTTGAGATTTTTGCACTTACTTTGCAGAGTCAAAGATAGCCTCTTTATCGGTGATTCCAATCTTTACACCTTGAAGAGCCCGATTGCGCAGAGGCATCCATTTTGATCCTAAACGGTTCATTCTCCAAGACTAAAAATTATCAGGCTACATCCTATTAAAACATGGCCTAAGTCCAAAAGAATCAACAACCGAAAATTTTTGTATGAAAAAAAATTACAACAACACACGCCGTAAACTCTACCTGCCCGAGTATGGTCGTCATATTCATGAGATGGTAGATCAGCTTATGCTAATCGAGGATAGAGAGGAGCGTAACGCTCAAGCTCGCGCCGTAATCGCCGTAATGGGTAATCTGAATCCCCTATTGCGCGACCACATGGATTTCAACCATAAGCTATGGGATCATCTCTTCATTATGTCTGATTTCCAGTTAGATGTAGATTCTCCTTACGCCCGTCCTACACGTCATGATCTGGAGATGAAGCCTCGCCGTTTACAATACTCTCAGGAGCGCATCGCTTTTAAACACTACGGCAAATATGTAGCGCACATGATCGAAAAATTACGTGATGAGGATGATCGAGAGTCGCTCAATACAGCCGTCAACTCACTTGTTCGCTATATGCGCTCGAAGAGCTTTGAATATAATCAGGAGCACCCCAACAACGAGGTGATAATAAAAGATATAAAATTATTGTCCAATGGTGGTATAGAGTTGGATGAAGAGGCTATAAATAACCTCCGAAGTGACTATAAACAGCACCTTGCGCCACGTCCACAAAAGGGCGTTCAGCGACCTCAGCAGAAGCAAGTCTCGAAAAATAGTGCTCAGAAAAATCAGCACAATAACAACAACCCTCAAAGGGGCCGAATGCAGAATGTTGTCCGCAAAAATAACAACGATAACTCAGTTAGACACAATTCACAAAAGTAAATTTGCGTTTTTCAAGAAAAAGTTGTTATATTTGTATTCTATATGAAACACACCAAAAGAATGAAGAAAATATTTTTTGTAGCAACAGTGCTTCTTATGGCACTCAGTTCATGCCAATCTTCTAAAGTAAAAATCTTAGGTCGATTTGTCGGCTCAGATGCGAATATGGTATATTTGGAGCGTAACACCACCTTGGAGCAGGCTATCATCGACTCGGTGAAGATTGCTGAGGATGGCAGTTTTACTCTTAAAATCAGCGATGCTCCATCGACACCTACCCTCTACAACGTGATCTACAACAACGAGCGTATCCCTCTCTTGGTACAGGGCGGCGATAAGATTAATGTACAGTCGGCAGGTAGCGTTTTGCGTAATTGCGAGGTGAGTGGCTCATTGGAGTCGGAGCTTTTGCATAAGTTCAACAAGGAGTATATCAGCGGTGTAGCGCAACTCAACCAGATTATCTCAAAATATACCGATGATTTGAGCGAGGAGCAGACTAAGGCTGTATCGAAAGAGTACACCGATTTGTATCGTAAGATCAAGCGTAACCAGTTGCGTTTCATCATCGAGAATAAGGATCGTATCGCAGCTATCTATGCTCTCTATCAGCGTATTCCAAACGATGCTAACCTCTTTAACGGTGATAGCGATGTAATCTACTATCGCACAGTGGCTGAGGCCATCGAGCAGACATATCCAGAGAGCCCTTATCTACCTATTTTGCGTACTCAGATTGCCAGAATGGATGCTCAGTTGAATCTGCTCTCAAACATCAAGGAGACAAGTTTCCCTGAGATTAAGATGGCCGATATGTATGGTAACCAGAAGAGCCTTGCGGCTTTGGAGGGCAATGTGATTTTGCTTCATTTCTGGTCTGTAGCAATCGGTAATGGTAATGCTATCAACGCCGATTTGAAGGAGATCTATGCTAAGTATCATGAGCAGGGCTTTGAGATTTATCAGGTAGGCATCGACACCTCTAAGGCAGCGTGGATCAACGCCGTGCAGGAGCAGCAGTTGCCTTGGATCTCTGTAAGCGACTTGCAGGGACAGGCTTCTTCATCTTTGAAATCTTACAATATCACCAAGCTCCCAGCCAATTACCTTATCGACCGTAAGGGTAATATCGTAGCTAAGGATCTTACAGGTGAGAAGCTCGAAGCCGAGATTAAAAAACATATTTAAACCCTTTTAGGAATGTACTATTTCGCCTCAGACGTTCATCTCGGTGCGGGTGGTGAGCAGTGGACTCGTCACACTGAGCAACGTTTTGTGAGGTGGTTAGATATGGCCGCCAGCGATGCTGACGGCATTTTTTTGTTGGGTGATATCTTCGATTTCTGGTGGGAGTATCGCAAAGTTGTCCCTAAGGGTTTTGTGCGTACATTCGGCAAATTGGCCGAGCTGACTGATCGAGGAGTCAAGATATATCTGATTACAGGCAACCACGATATGTGGGCCAAGGATTACCTCAAACAAGAGTGCGGTGTAGAGGTATTTTTCACTCCTCAGCAGATTAAGCTAAGTGGCAAGAATCTATTCTTGGCTCATGGTGACAATATGAATGTAGGCAACAAACCTATGCTCAAATTGATGAACACAGGCTTCCGTAGCCCAATGCTCCGCACACTATTTTCGTGGCTCATACACCCCGACATCGCCATGTCATTTGGTCAGTGGTGGAGTGGCAAATCTCGCAAATCTCACTCAGGAGGTTATCTTTGTGTGGAGTCGCTCGGCTTCTTGATCGAGTACGCCAAAGGCTATCAAAAAAGAAACCCTCAGACAGATTATATCATCTTCGGACACATGCACTTTGCCCACGACTATGAGAAGGATGGACTCAGAGTCTGTTTCCTGAGCAATTGGGATGACAAGGTGGAGTATGCGGTATTGGATAATGAGGGGAAGCTATCACTTAAAACTTTTGAATAATGAAACAATATCTCGATCTACTCAAACGTATCACTTCGGAGGGTATAGTAAAGAGTGATCGCACAGGTACGGGAACACGTAGCGTTTTCGGTCATCAGATGCGATTCAATCTTCAGGATGGATTCCCGCTTCTCACCACAAAAAAGGTATTTTTGAAGGGCGTAATCCACGAATTGTTGTGGTTCTTGGCAGGCGACACCAATATCAAATACTTGGTTGATAATGGAGTACATATCTGGGATAATGATGCCTATCGTTATTATAATGAACTTTGTGTGCGTCATGGCGTTCTGCCCGTAACGATGGAGGCATTTTTGGAGGCTGCTCAGAATAGAGTTCCTTCGCCTATCGAGGGGTACACATTTGGTGATTTGAACCATGTATATGGCTATCAGTGGCGTAGCTGGCCATGCGCAGAGAAGGGTTCTATCGACCAGATTCGTCAGGTTATAGAGACCATCAAGCACAACCCCGACTCACGCCGTATGATTGTCTCGGCATGGAATGTGGCAGAGATCGAGGATATGGCACTTCCGCCATGTCATGTACTGTTCCAATTCTATGTAGCAGATGGTAAGCTCTCATGTATGCTCTACCAACGTAGTGCCGATACATTCTTGGGTGTACCGTTCAATATCGCTTCATACGCTCTACTTACGATGATGATTGCACAGGAGTGTGGTTTGGAGGCAGGCGAGTTTGTCCACACACTGGGCGATACTCATCTCTACCTCAACCACATGGAGCAGGTGGCAGAGCAACTCTCACGCGAGCCTCGTGCGTTGCCTAAGATGAGGCTCAATCCAGAGGTTAAATCGGTATTTGATTTTAGATATGAGGATTTCACCCTTGAGGGATATGACCCATACCCTACTATCAAGGCTCCGATGTCATTCTAAATAACTATAAACCCCTACCACTATGGTCAGCATAATCGTAGCAGTCGCTCAAAACGGTGTCATCGGAGATAAAAATGCCCTTTTGTGGCATATTTCGGAGGATATGCGTTTTTTCAGACGTACCACTTCGGGGCATCCTGTCATCATGGGACGTAAGACCTATGACTCATTGGGACGCCCACTTCCTAATCGTACCAATGTGGTAATCAGCCGCACGACAAAAGAGATCGAGGGCTGTACTGTGGTGGGATCATTGGAGGAGGCTATTGCCCTCTTCCCCAAAGAGGAGGAGATCTTTATCACCGGCGGAGCACAGATCTATGCTTTGGCTTTGGAGGTGGCAGATAGACTCTACCTCACACGCGTATTTCACTCTTACGAGGGAGATACCTCATTCCCTGAGTGGAATCAAGAGGAGTGGAAGCTCACCTCTGAGGATGCATACCCATGTGGCGAGAAATTCCCATATCCATTTTCATTCGAGACCTACGAAAGAAGATAATTGATTTCTAACCTACCTTAAAATATCATAATTATGAGAGCCAAACTCCTGATGACTTTGTTGGCAGTATTTTGCATTACTATATGTCCTGCCAAGAAACCCCAGCGTGCCGATGTAGTATTCAATCGTGCGCCTCTTATCGAAGTTCCATACGCACAACTTCCTCTCGGAGATATCAAACCTCAGGGTTGGCTACGCCATCAGATGCAGACTATGCTCGATGGCATGACAGGCAATCTGGACGAGGTCTATGAGTTTGTCGTAGGAGACAACAACGCATGGTTAGGTGGCCAGGGTGACGCTTGGGAGCGAGGCCCATATTGGATAGATGGAGCTTTGCCAATGGCCTACATCATGGAGAACAAGGAGCTTAAAGCTAAGGCCTTGAAGTGGGTGGAAGCTATACTTAACTCTCAGAAAGAGAACGGATACTTTGGCCCCGACACCGACCGCCCACACATCGCTGGCATGCAACGTAACAACGCAGCAGATTGGTGGCCAAGAATGGTTGCGCTCAAGATTCTGCAACAATACTATATGGCTACAGCAGACCAGCGTGTCATAGATTTCATGAGCCGATATTTCGACTACCAGCTAAAGATGTTGCCCACTACCCCACTCGGCAAATGGACCTTCTGGGCTACCGAGCGTGCGGGAGATAACCTCTTGATAGTACATTGGTTATATAATATCACTGGAGATGAAAAACTGCTCCAATTGGGAGAGATCCTACACAAGCAATCTGCCGACTGGACAGCACGTTTTACTACGGATAACCACCTTTTCCGTCAAAATAGTATCCACTGCGTAAATCTTGCTCAGGGCTTCAAAGAGCCTGTGATCTATTATCAGCAGTCAGGTGAGGAGAAATATCTCAATGCCCCACAAGAGGCTCTCAGACGCATACGCCATACTATAGGCTTCCCGACAGGTCTGTGGGCAGGTGATGAGTACCTGCACTTTGGTGATCCGACACGTGGCTCGGAGTTGTGTACTGCCATAGAGATGATGTACTCTTTGGAGGAGATGTACCGTATCACGGGCGACAACACATACGCCGATCTTTTGGAGCGCGTGACATACAACGCACTCCCAACTCAGATTACAGACCAAGGCGATGCAAGACAATACTATCAGCAGATAAATCAGGTAGAGGTGACACGCAAGCCTCGTAACTTCTCTACCCCACACGAGGATACCGATATACTCTTCGGTGAGCTTACTGGATACCCATGTTGTACTTGTAACCTACATCAAGGGTGGCCTAAATTTGTACAAAACCTATGGCTCAAGACCAAGGAGGGTGGTTTAGCTGCTATGGTATATGCACCTTCTACGCTCTCTACAAGAATCGCTGACGATATAGAGGTCTCTATCGAGGAGCAGACCTCATATCCATTCGAGGAGCAGATCTCATTCAACATCTCATTTCCCGACAAGAAACACCGCTCGGCTGAATTCCCATTTGAGTTACGCATACCAGAGTGGAGTGAGGGTTATACTCTCACCTTAAATGGCGCAGAGATTAAGGCCGAGAGCTTGCGCAAAGGCACAATCCGCATCAATCGCACATGGGCCGATGGTGATAAACTTACACTCTCGCTCAATGCTCAGGTACGCCAATCTCGTTGGTGGGATAGCGCAGCGGTTATCGAGCGCGGACCATTGCTCTACGCCCTGAGAATGGAGGAGAAGTGGGAGAAACATATCTGTCAAGGTGATGATATCAAGGAGTTGGGAAAATACTACTATGAGGTTACCTCTCCAACTGAGTGGAATGTAGCTCTACGCCGAGCAGATCTTAGTGCAGATAAACTCCAGAGCAGTTTTAAGGTAGAACGCAACTCTCAAACGAGCGACAACCCATGGTCTTTGGAGAGTGCACCGATATTGATTCATGCCAAGGCTCTCAAACTCCCTGCGTGGGGTATGTCATACAACTCGGCAGCAGACTTCACATTCTACAACCAGCAACCCGCTAAGGGCGAGGTGGGAGAAGAGGTCGATATCACTCTCATCCCTTACGGATGTACCACTCTGCGTATAGCGGAATTCCCTGTAAGATAGACTCAAAGCGAGAGACTAAAATAGGTATTTATACTACCCGTTATGACAATAAGTTAGGGTAACTTTGCCATCAAAAGCAAAGTTACCTATTTTTATGTCTAAATATTTCGATATGCTGATGGAGGATGTCCGTATGAAAGAGGGACTCTCGGCGTGTATGAACTGTGGTGTTTGTACAGCTGTATGTCCTGCTGCGGCATTCTATAACTATGATCCTCGACAGATTGTGAGCATTGTCCAGACTCGTGACGATGAAGCCATCGAGGAGCTCTTAAAGAGTGAGGAGATTTGGTATTGTGGCGAGTGTATGTCTTGCCGACCACGTTGTCCAAGAGGTAATACTCCAGGGTATGTGATTCAGGCTCTGCGTACTTTGTCGCAGAAGTTGGGTTACTTCGTAGAGAGCGAGAAGGGACGCCAGCAGTTGGCACTCAAGCGTACCGTAGGAGATAACATCTTGCGTACAGGCTATTGCCTTGTCCCTACGGCCATCAAACCAGAACTTCACCCTGAGCAAGGTACTGTATGGCGTTGGATTTTCGACCATGATCAGGAGATATATCCACAATACTCCGAGGCCTACAACAAATCGGGCTCAGGAGCCTTGCGCCGTACCAGTGATGAGACGTTGGAGGAGCTGCGCCGAATCTTCGACATTACAGGCGGAACTGAGATGTTCGATTCTATCGAGCGATTCTCAGACCAAAAGGCCAAGCAGATGGGCTATGAGGGTGCAGATGAGGAGTATTTTTTGGATGTTTACACCAGAAACTCCAACGAACATTATTAAACTTTAGAGAGAAATGAAACGTTCAAGTTGGACTGATTATCAGAAAGAGATAGCGGATAACGATTACTACTACGCCCGCTCATGCATACGCCAGAATTTTTTCCCCGGTAGTGAGAAGGTTTTCCTCTCGATTCTGGGCAAGGATTTGGGGCGTAACATATATGACGATCCACTCCATACCTCATGTACAGGTATCGGCTACCACTCGGATGTAGTACCTTTGGAGACTATCATGACAGTGGTGGCACGCCAATTTGCGCTGATGAATGAGGCAGGATATGAGAATTTCACCTCTTCGTGCATCACCTCGTTTGGTATCTACACCGAATTGTTGGCAACATGGGAGGAGTTCCCCGAAATGCTGGACAAAACACGCGAGAATCTATACAAAGCTACAGGTCGCGAGTTTAAGATTCCAAAAAATCTGGCTCACACCTCGGATGTGATTTTCCACCACCGAGAGGAGATTGCTCAAAAGGCAAAACGTAAGTTGGTCAATGCCTATACAGGTGAGCCATTGAGAGTCGTAGAGCATATTGGATGTCACTATGCTAAGATATTCCCTAAAAAGGGTGTTGGTGGCTCGGAGTTCCCATACGTTTTGGCAGGTATGGTCGAGAGCTGGGGTGGCGAGATTGTCGATTACCCAGAGCGCAGACACTGTTGCGGTTTCGGATTCCGCAATTATTTGGTACAAGCTAATCGAGGCTACTCAATCGCCAATTCACACAAGAAATTGGAGAGCATGGCTCCTCAGAAGCCAGACTTTATCGTCTGCAACTGCCCAGGATGCTCGATGTTCTTGGATAAATGGCAATACACCATCGCCGAGATGGAGGGTACCACATATGGACAAAACGGACAAGGTATCCCAGTGTTGACATACGAAGAGATGGCAGGTCTGATTTTGGGTTATGACCCATGGGCAGACCTCGGCATGCAGATGCATCAGGTAGATGTAGAGCCACTTTTGGACAAGCTCGGTATAGAGTACGATCCTGCTGCGAAGTATTTGGGACGCAATGGTAAATACATAGGCAAACCCGAAGCTGCATTGATAAATGGTTGTTCGGAAGATAGATTATATAAGATTAACAGATAAGGATGAAACACGTAATAGTAATAGGCGGAGGCGTAGCAGGTATGCAGTGCGCAAGTGAGCTCTTAAAAGAGGGTGTGAAGGTCACACTCTTGGAGAAGGAGCAGAATACGGGAGGTAAACTGCGTAATTGGTACAAACTCTTCCCTACATACACCCCTGCCGAGGAGGTGCTCTCGGCTCTGAGACATAAACTCACTGGAGCAAAGAATCTCACCATCAAGACTGGCTCTGAGGCTACTGCGATAACCCCTAAGAAGGTGACTCTCTCTTCGGGCGAGGAGCTTGATTGCGATGCAGCGGTTATAGCGACAGGCTTTACACTCTTCGATGCTCGCATCAAGGAGGAGTACGGCTACGGAATCTATGATAATGTGATTACATCGGCCGATTTGGAGCAGATGTTCACACGTGGCGAGGTACGTCTCAAAAATGGTGGCAAGCCTAAGCGTATTGCCATCCTCCACTGCGTAGGCTCGCGCGATGAAAAAGTTTGCCAGCGCCACTGCTCTAAGGTATGTTGCGTAACGGGTGTAAAGCAGGCCATCGAGCTTAAACATCTCTTCCCTGAGGCTACGGTATTCAATTTCTATATGGATATCCGCATGTTCGGTCCTGGTTATGAGGAGATGTACCGCGAGGCACAGACTCAATACAATGTACACTTTGTGCGAGGTCGTATTTCAGAGGTAAGCCCGACATTTGATGATAAGCTACAGATCAAGGCTGAGGATACACTCACAGGTCGCCCGCTGAAGATGGGTGTGGATATGTTGGTACTACTCGTAGGAATGAAGGCCAACGACCTAAACTCTGATCTTGTCGAGAAGAGTTTCCTCAAACAGCAACCAAGCGGATTTATGCAGCCACGCAACTCATTCTTGGGTAATGTAGAGAGCAACGTGGGCGGTATATTCTACGCTGGAGCCGTAACAGCTCCAAAGAATGTGGGCGAGTCGCTCAACGAAGGTACAGCAGCAGCAAGAGCTGCAATAGAGTGGTTAGCAAGAAAGTAAGAAGATGGTAAATTTCGGATTTTCTATAAGCAGACCTCGAGCCATAGACATCGATCGTAACAACCTGCGCAAGAGCAACGAGATCATCGGCGAGATGCCCGAATTGCAGGCCTGCATAGGTTGCGGTTCGTGTACGGCATCGTGTACGGCAGGTAATCTTACGGAGTTTAACTTCCGCAAGGTGCATACCTTGGTGCGCCGAGGTGAATATCAGGGGGCATACGAGGAGATGAACAAATGTATGCTCTGCGGAAAGTGTCGTCTGGTATGTCCACGAGGTATTAATACACGTGGTATCGTGATGTTGATTAAACGTAAATTGGGAGATTTCTAAAATGACTTTTTTTGCACAATTCTGCATTCCGTTCATTATTGGTGCTGCGATCTTATTCATCGTCATCGCCTTTAAATATATATCGTGGCTGAAGAATCTGCCACGCCGAGATCTTAAGCTCGTTGCTGTAAACATATTCTCATTCAAAAGTATAAAGGCCATTTGGGAGGTGATTTGCGAATCGCTCCTGCACCGCCGCATCTTCCGCGTAAATCGTATGCTCGGCTACATGCACATGAGCTTGGCTTTTGGATGGTTTTTGCTCATCGCTGTGGGTTGGATTGAGACGGTAGCCTACTTAGGATTTAAGTGGGTACCTTTGCAGGGGCACGTATTCTTCAAATACTTCGCCGTACTCAACGGCATCAGCGAGCACAAGCCGCTGTTTGACTTTGTGATGGATCTGTTGCTGTTGTTTGTACTCTCAGGCGTAGGTTTGGCGTGGTTTAAGCGTATGCGTTCACGCGCTTTGGGTATGAAGCGCACCACTAAGCACGTTGCATTTGACCGTATGGCTCTCTCAGCCTTGTGGTTTATCTTCCCATTGCGTCTTTTGGCAGAGAGCTGTACTACGGCAATCTATGGTGGCGGTAGTTTCCTTACGGGAGGTATCGGTACGCTTCTCGCCAAAACACTCAGCGCACACACATTGGATATGATGTATGAGCCACTTTGGTGGATGTACTCTTTTGCCTTGGGAACATTCTTCCTGGCGATGCCTTTCTCGCGATATATGCATATCTTTACCGAGATTCCGCTTATCTTCCTGCGCAACTACCGCCTACGTCCAGAAGCTAAGGAAAAGTCGTACGACAATTTCGAGGTGGAGGCTTGCTCGCGCTGCGGAATATGTATTGACCCATGTCAGTTGCAGAGCCAATTAGGTATAAATGAGGTACAATCGGTCTATTTCCTCAGAGATCGCCGATACAATATGCTCCAGCAGAAGATCGCCAACAACTGCCTAATGTGTGGCCGTTGTGAGCAGATATGCCCTGTGGGAATTAACCTCAACACCCTCAGACTCAATTCACGCACCTCTATGCGTAATATCCCCAACGAGGGGCGCTACAGCTACCTTAAAGGCGTAGATCGCTCTTCGGGAGCAGGCAAGGTGGGATATTTTGCAGGTTGTATGACTCTGCTCACACCCAACACGCTCTCTGCTATGCAGAAGATCTTCACCGCCGCAAGAGAGGATGTATGGTGGGCAGATAAGGATGGTGGCGTATGTTGCGGTCGTCCGCTGAAACTTTCGGGCGAGAGTGACTCGGCTCAGAAGATGATAGATTACAACACAGATCTTTTCCGTAAGCACAATATCTCTACACTTGTGACATCGTGCCCAATATGTCTGAAGGTATTCCGCGAGGAGTATAAATTGGATGGTATAGAGGTGTTGCACCACTCGGAATATATTCTGCGCCTGATGAAAAATGGCAAGCTCAAGGTGAAATATACCGTTGGCTCGACATACACCTACCACGACCCATGTGAATTGGGACGCGGATGCGGTATCTATGATGAACCAAGAGCCGTAATCGAGGCCGTAGGAGAGCTTCTGGAGCCTAAACATAACCGTAAGGATGCTTTTTGTTGCGGTTCATCGGTAGCCAACACCGCTATAAACGACTCTCAGCAACTCACCATAGCTACTAAAGTAGGTGAGGAGTTGGACCAGACAGGTGCCCAGAAGATCGTGACATCGTGCCCACTTTGCAAGAAAGCTATCAAGCGTGGAGCAAAGGCTCAGGTGGTGGATCTCTCGGAGATTATCGCCGAGAATATAAAATAGCGAAAATCTGCACCACTGATTATCAGACAGTTGACCAAAGCTGACAGAAAAAAGTCTAAAATAAATTTGCAGACAACGATTTTTTCACTATCTTTGCACCACCAAACGATGAGATATCGAGCCCAAGGCTCATATTAAGATACATCGCGGGGTAGAGCAGTTGGCAGCTCGTCGGGCTCATAACCCGGAGGTCGGAGGTTCGAGTCCTCCCCCCGCTACTAAAACAAAACGAGACATCGAAAGGTGTCTCGTTTTGTTTTATATAGTCGGGAGGGCAAGAACCGTAGGTTCGAACTGACGCAGCGAGCGAGGGCAGAGTGGCTTGCAAACTATGCCAAGCCGCAAGGAAGAAAAGCAAATTGTGACAACAATTTGGTTAGTCCTCCCCCGACATAATAATATAGGAAATCTACTAAAGATTGGTAATGCAAAAAACATCTTCTCTAAATATCAATCTTCCTATTCCCAAAACCGAAGGCATAAAATATGCGGGATCGAAACTAAAGATCATTCCGCATATACTCGATTTGACCGACAATCTAAAGTTCGAGAGTGTTTTGGATGGTTTTTCGGGGACTACCCGCGTGTCACAGGCCTTCGCTCAGCGAGGCAAGCAGACCACAGCAAACGATATCTCAGAGTGGTCGGAGGTCTTTGCTACGTGCTACCTCCTCTCACAAAAGGAAGATAGTTTTTATCAGCCATATCTCGATATACTCAACTCACTCAAAGGTCAAGAGGGTTGGTTTACGGAGCATTATGGCGGTGATGAGAAGAATACAAAACGCCCCTTCCAGCGTCACAACACCATGAAGTTAGACGCCATACGTGAGAAGATAGATGAGTTTAAGCTCGATTGGGAGGATAAATGCGTCCTGCTCACAAGTTTGATACTTGCCTTGGACTCAGTAGATAATACTTTGGGACATTATGTTGCATATCTCTCGAAATGGTCACCGCGCTCTTACAACACCATGCAACTCACACTACCCC
>JAFOZN010000199.1 GCA_017391185.1 Alistipes sp.
CGTGGGTCATCCCAACCGCTGACCAAGCCCTCCTTTACGAGGATAAGCAAGTTTCGCTTACTCATCAGCGTGTAATTGAGGTTGAGCTTGTTGAACTCATACTGACGTGGACGGTCTGTATCGAGATTCTCGCCACCCTTTACCCAATCTACAAACAAATCATATAGTGGACGGTGAGGCACGAACTCCAAAGTACACAACGAGTGTGTTACACCCTCGAAATAGTCACTCTGGCCGTGTGCGAAGTCGTACATAGGATATACCTTCCACTTGTCGCCCGTACGGTGGTGAGGATGATTTACAACGCGGTAGATGATCGGATCGCGGAAGTGCATGTTTGAACTTGCCATATCAATCTTGGCACGCAATACCATCTTGCCCTCCTCAATCTCGCCGTTTGTCATCTTCATAAACAAATCGAGGTTCTCCTCTATAGGGCGATTGCGATATGGACTCTCTGTTCCAGCCTGAGTAGGAGTACCCTTCTGAGCCGCGATCTGCTCTGACGACTGCTCGTCTATATAAGCCTTACCCTCCTTGATGAGGCGGATAGCAAAATCCCACAACTGCTGGAAATAGTCCGAAGCGTAATACTCATTTCCCCATTGGAAACCGAGCCACTGGATATCCTCCTTGATGGCTTCAACATACTCCATATCCTCTTTGGTAGGGTTGGTGTCATCGAAACGAAGATTACATACACCACCATATTTGGCTGCTACGCCAAAGTCCAAGCAAATAGCCTTGGCGTGACCGATGTGCAGATAACCGTTAGGCTCTGGTGGGAATCGCGTCTGAACACGTGTTTCACCCTTAGCCATCGCCTCCTCGATGATCTCCTCCACAAAGTTGAGCCTCTCTTTAGGCTCGTTAGTTTCGATGTTAGTCATAAATATAAATCTGATTTATGTTATTATTTCTTCTTAGTCAATCTTATATCCTTGAGTAATTTTACGCTGAGTTGCACCACCTGTTTGGTACCCCATTTATAACCATCATTCTGCAAAGCGATGTAGGCGTTGACACTGACCGTCTGGTTGAAGAATGAGTTGGCGTAACCGATTTCGGTCGAGTTGTATATACCGCCTTCTGTGCCAAAGAATCTCTCGCCAGCATATAGATCCGAACCATAGCCCATCTCAAAACCTCGATGCTTAGAGTGGGAATAGTAGGGTTGTAGATTGTCCCCGAAATATATCTGCTCATCGATATATACTCCCCATTTCGAGATTTTGGCCTCCAGCATGGCTCCGCGGGGTGTACGCATCGACTGTTCTACACTACGATCACGTTGCATAGTCTGTATGTAGTGTAACTTGAGGTCGAAATCGGCCCATGCATTAAATCTCGTACCAAGAAATGGATTTATAATGATGTTATCTACCACGCAACCCTGAATCTGCTCGCTACCAGCATAATGGAAGAGTTGTAGGGCATAACCTGCATAAAATCGCTTGTGATATCTATCCAGATAGTAGCGTCCCGAAGATAGAATACGGAACTTTTCTCTGGAATGGTAGCTGAACATTCCACACCAATCTATCGAAAGTTCGGCATGAGCTCTATTGCCGATATATTGCCCCATGAAACCCTGCACGCGGTTGTCATAGAAACGTGTCGAGTCGCTGAGGAATATATCCGAATAGTCGCCAATCATCTCCTCTCGAGAGAATATGCCAGCATGGGCTCTGACCTTGGGCGCTGAGAAACGATAATATATCTGAGGGCGCACCTTGTCAAATGCCACGTTGTTTTGTCCGAAATTGGAGAGCATGTCGATGGCCACCATAAGTTGATTCTTCTCTTCCCACTCCAACCCAATCTTGGGGGTAAGGCGCGAGGAGAAGAGTGTTTGTGACTCTCCGATCTGCATGCCAGAGTATTCGCTGTTGTAGAAGTATGTGTCAAAATCTACTCCTGCAAGTAACCTTGCGGAGTCCTGTGCCGATAGTTTGCTCATAGGGAGCATGAGGCATAGGGCCAAAAGCAGATATATTTTAATGCGACTCATCTTCTATCTAAAATTGTATATAATACGCAAAGTTAATGCTTTTTATGAAAATTATGTTATATTTGTATGGTAAAAAGATGAGAAATGAGAAAAATTACTAATCAAGAGCTTAACCGACCAACTGCCGATGAGTTTGCTGCGATGGGACGTATCCCCGTTGTTGTGGTGTTGGACAATGTGCGTTCGGCACAAAATATCGGTGCATTTTTCCGTACTGGTGATGCTTTTGCTATCGAGCGAGTAGCTTTGTGTGGTATTACCGCTACTCCTCCTTCGCGCGATATTCACAAATCTGCCTTAGGTGCAGAACTTACCGTTAGATGGGATTATTACCCCACTACGGCTGAGTGTGTAGCAGAGTTGAAGGCTCAAGGTTATCGTACTCTTGCCATCGAGCAGGTCGAGGGGGCTGTGATGCTCGATAATCTGGAGGTTGATACAACCCAAAAGTATGCCTTGGTTTTCGGTAACGAAGTAGAGGGTGTAGATCAGGCTGTGGTGGATATGTGTGATGGCGCCATAGAGATCCCTCAAGTGGGTACAAAGCACTCTGTAAATGTCTCAGTTGCGGGCGGTATTGTGATGTGGGAGTTCTTTACTGCTTTGCGCAATTTGTTACAAAAGGAGTAGATTATCTAGGAAAATTTGTTTTACCCATAAATCTTGCCTACATTTGCTACGATAAACAACTTAATGTAGAGAATATGCCCCTAAAGGGCTTAGTAAACAAAGGAATAAGAAAATGTCAGTAACAGGAGCAGTCAGAGCCGTTACGACTCTGCGTTTAACAGAAATGAAGCAGCGTGGCGAGAAGATCGCTATGCTCACCTCATACGACTATTCAACAGCCAAGATTGTAGATGCCGCAGGTGTGGATGTTATCCTTGTGGGAGATTCTGCCGCAAATGTGATGGCGGGTTATGAGACCACATTGCCTATCACGCTCGATAATATGATCTACCATGCTAAATCTGTTGTCAGAGGTGTGAATCGTGCGTTGGTGGTTGTTGATTTGCCTTTCGGAACGTATCAGGGTAACTCTAAGGTGGCTTTGGATTCAGCCATCCGTATCATGAAGGAGACTGAGGCCGATGCTGTCAAGATGGAGGGCGGCGAAGAGATTTTGGAATCTATTGAGCGTATCATATCAGCAGGAATCCCAGTAATGGGCCATTTGGGCCTTACTCCCCAGTCAATCCACAAGTTCGGCACATATAATGTAAGAGCCAAGGAGCAGGCTGAGGCCGATAAGTTGGCACATGATGCCAAATTGTTGGAGCAAGCGGGTTGCTTTGCCATAGTGTTGGAGAAGATTCCAGCATCGTTGGCAGAGCGAGTATCTGAGTCGTTGCATATCCCTACCATCGGTATCGGAGCAGGACGCGGTTGTGATGGACAGGTGCTTGTGGTACACGATATGTTGGGCATCAACAAGGATTTCTCTCCACGTTTCTTGCGCCGTTATGCTGATTTGCATACCATCATGACTCAGGCTTTGGAGAATTATGTCAGCGATGTGAAGAGTCGCGATTTCCCTAACGAGACGGAGCAGTATTAGTATTTTTTAGCAGACTCTACGATGCGTAAATTAATAGTCATACCCACCTATAACGAGATAGATAATATCTCGGCTATGATCGACAAGGTCTTCTCTTTGGAAGAGGAGTTTGAATTGTTGGTAATAGATGATGGCTCGCCCGATGGTACTGCCGATGTGGTAAAAAGACGTCAGGCGGAGTTTCCTGAGCGTCTGCACCTTATCCAACGTGAAGGTAAGTTGGGTTTGGGTACGGCATATCTGAGAGCCTTTAGATGGGCTTTGGAGCGTGATTATGATTATCTCTTTGAGCTTGATTGTGACTTCTCGCATAACCCCGATGATTTGTCTCGATTGTACGCTGCGGCGTTGGAGGGTAATGATGTGGTCATCGGCTCGCGATATATCAAGGGCGTGAATGTGGTTAATTGGCCTATGTCTCGTTTGTTGATGTCGTATTTCGCATCGAAATATGTTCGCTTGATAACTCGTATGCCTGTGAAAGATGCTACGGCAGGTTTTGTCTGCTACTCTCGTAAGGCGTTGGAGACTATTGACTTGGATCGTATCGAGATGAATGGCTATGGTTTCCAGATTGAGATGAAATATACTGCTTGGCGATTGGGGATGAAGATTAAAGAGGTCTCAATCGTATTTACCGAGCGTCAGGAGGGAGCTTCGAAGATGAGTGGTGGAATCTTTGGTGAGGCTTTCTTCGGCGTGATGAAGTTGCCCTTTAGGCGCATCAAAGCGAGGAGATAGATTATTTATAAGGGATAAACAATGGGGCAAATCAGTTAGATTTACCCCATTGTTTTATATCATCTTCCCGAAATGTCGGCGGAATATGTAGCGAAGAACTATTGAGCCTCCGTAGATCATCTCTGATTCGCTATTGACTTTGGAACGTACCTCTTTGCGTTTGGCGGATAAAGTCTTGTGTAACAAGATAAAATCTCTATACGCTAAGAGTGTCGCTTTAGCGAGCGAAAATTCACCCTTCAAAAGATAAATTCCGACCGAGATCATGTCGCACACGGGCCTGAGCACAGCGACCAATGCCCTCTGCCAAGAGGGAGAGCATTTAAAGAGCATCGAAAGATTGTTGCGATAATTCAAGTATAGTTTGCGAGGTGATTCGTTGGGCAGAGTTCCACCGCCTAAATGATATACTACACTTCGGGGCTCTACCATGATCTTATATCCAGCAAGTTGCATTCTCCAGCAGAGATCAATCTCCTCCATGTGAGCGAAAAAATCGGCATCGAAGCCCCCTAAGCGTCTGAATACTTCGGCGCGACAACACAGTGCAGCTCCACTTGCCCAAAAGACCTCTCGTTTGGTGTCATATTGTCCCTGATCTTGCTCTATGGTAGAGAGTATGCGCCCTCGACAAAATGGATACCCCAACACATCGATAAATCCGCCTGCAGCGCCTGCATACTCAAACTCAGTGGGTTTGCTTACAGATAGGATCTTAGGTGCTACGGCTGCCACTTTGGGCTGGTTGGTTAGTGTCGCCACAAGTGGTTCGAGCCATCCTGCAGTCACCTCTACATCGGAGTTGAGCAAAACGAAGCACTCGGCATCAACCTCCCTTAAGGCTCGGTTGTATCCCCCCGCGAAGCCGTAATTTTGATCCATAATTAGAGTCTCGACTCGGCCAAATTGTGCCTCTTTGGAGAGTAACTCTAACGAAGAATCTGTAGAGCCATTGTCTGCAACGATGATTCTCACCTCTTGGGGTGTATGTTCCACCACCGAAGGCAGAAAGCGTTTGAGGTGCTCTGCTCCGTTATAATTGAGTATGACTACTGCTGTTTTGATCATATCTTCTGAGATAGTAATTCCTGTGGTGGGGTATGCTTCCAACGGCGGTGCGACCACATCCACATATGAGGATTGGCGTTGATATCACGCTCCAACAAACGCACATATCGTTCCATAATTACATTTGGCCCGACCTGCTCGACTCCATCGTATATCATAGTATATTCACCCTTGTAGTGTCCATCTTTGATCTTGTATGGGGTGAAATAGAATACGGGTAATTTGTATTTTAGTGCGATAACCTCAGCTCCGTCATAAAATGCTGACCATTGGTGCAGAAATCTATGCCAATAGAGATTGGGGCGATATGCGGGATTCTGATCCGAGATAAGTCCCAGGATCATTGGATTTTTGTCCTTGTTTTGGAGGAAATAGCGCATCGTTGCGTTAATGTCGATGAGCTTGGAGTTGGTGCGGCGGCGGATACGCTTCATCAGCTCCTCCATCAACTCATTCTCCAACTTGTGATACACTCCCACCAATTCATGACGCCTAAAGATAAGTCCCATCATGATGCATGCCTCCCAAGGACCATAGTGCGCTGTCATAAAGATAGCGTTGCCATCACCCAAATTTTTGTCAGTCTCCTCGGCATTGATTACCTCCAGTCGCTCCAACATTGTCTCATCGCTGACTCCCGACTGACTCAGTATGCTCACAATCTGCTCCGAGAGATTGAGATATGAATCTTTGCAGATCTGATATAACTCACCCTCGCTCTTGTCGGGGAAAGAGTTTCTTAGGTTCTGCATTATCACTTTTCTGCGGTAGCGGAGAATATAGCAGAGCAACCAATATATCAGATACTTAAAGAAGCCATACCTTACAAAGTGGGGTAGTATGGCAAATCCTCGACATAGTAACCATAGGAGTTCGAGGCATATTTTCTGCCAAAAATTCAGTTTTTGTGTGCTCTTCATCGTTTGGGGCTTAAGAGTATTACTCTTGCTCTATGTTTTTGTATTTGTTGACGTGGCACTTTTGTTTCACCTCTTCGGGTTTGCCAGCCACCACGATTACAAACTCTCCCTTAGGCTCATACTCCTTAAAGTGAGAGGTAACCTCCTCTATCGTACCGCGTACGGTCTGCTCAAATTTTTTGCTCAACTCCCTTGATACCGAAATCATCCTATCCGAGCCAAAGACCTCGGCAAACTGCTCCAAAGTCTTCACTACGCGATATGGCGATTCGTAGAAGATAATCGAGCGAGACTCCTCCTTTAGCTCCTCAAGACGCTTTGCACGTCCCTTTTTCTGAGGTAAGAAACCCTCAAAACAGAATCTATCACATGGAAATCCACTCTGTACAAGTGCAGGTATCAAAGCCGTAGCTCCAGGCAAGGTCTCAACCTCAATCCCCGCCTCTACGCATGTGCGCACCAACAAAAATCCAGGATCGGAGATCCCCGGTGTGCCAGCATCAGAGACCAA
>JAFOZN010000020.1 GCA_017391185.1 Alistipes sp.
TCAGAATGTTTGCGCTGAAGTTTAAAGGATTAGGCTTGCTAGGGAATGAGATTCGCTATGGATTCATCATTTTTAGTGCTATAATGATCAAAGCATTCACCAAATACGCTATACCTGCAATCATTATAACATACATTGTAGTTTCTGCCATCAGATGGGCAATAAATCGTAATAAAAAGTAGTTTTATATTAAATCAATAAGGCAGAAAATGAAGATAGCATCACGCATAATGATTCTTTTGGTAGCGAGTATTTTTGCTTTGCTACCTGATCTTGCGTATGCTCAATTGGATGCCGCTGCCTTAGCTCGCGCCAACCGTAGAGGTGAAAATGTCTCTTTGGGTGGAACAAATCCTTTTGATCCCACTCAAGAGGGTGAAGAGGGTGAAAAAGAGGACTCTACCAAAGTTAGGAAAATACGCAAGCCTCTGGAGTCATACTATTTCGGTGATTCGGTGAGAGCATTGCCAAACTTTATGTGGCACGTAAGCCGAGAGATGAATGATGTGAAGATTATGCCAATGGATACCACATTGGAGCAGTGGCGTATCGACTACCCATATTACCGTAACGGAGTGGGTGACATCACACTCGGTGGTTTAGGACAATCAACTCTGCCATTCAACTACTTTGATAGAGCGAAGAATCCAGACTTTAAATTTGCGCACTCTTACGATGCCTATACTTACAGAATGGATAATGTGCCGTTCTACAACTCTAAGACTCCATATCTGAATTTCCAATACTTGGAGTCGGGACAGAAGAAGTATCGCGAGGAGCATTTTGAGATTACTACCACTCACAACGTATCGCCATCGACAAGTTTCAACGTAAGCTACAAATCTCGTGGCACAAAGGGACTTTATGAGTGGCAGCGCACCACAAACCACAATCTGGCAGCCGCTTTTGCCCATACAGGCAAGCGATACTCTCTACACGCTGCCTATATCAACAACCGCATCAAGCAGCGCGAAAACGGTGGTGCTGTAGGTATGTGGGCTGTTGCCGATACTACATTTGAGCACCCATCGGGAGTTCCAATGAAGTTAGCTAATGCTGAGGCTGAAAACTCGTATCGCAACAACTCATTCTTCGTAAAGCAGGCCTATGCCATACCTTTGCAGAGTGTTACCGATTATGATTTTTCTCTGGCTGACCTTTCAGCCATATACGTAGGACATATCTTCGAGTATAATACTTGGAGTAAGCTCTACACCGACAAATACGCCAAATACACCGATGAGCGTGGTCAGATTAATGACAAGGGGGAGTATGTGGCCACAGAAGATGTATATTATAAGGATTGGTATATATCGCCCACACATAGCCGTGACTCGATTAGAGAGCGAGTACTATCCAACCGCCTTTTCATCGAGGCCCAGCCTTGGGATCGAGATGGTGCAGTGGGCCGTTTGGGTGGAGGTGTAGGAGTGGATATGTACGCATATTCTCAATTTGACATGAACGACTACCTCTCAGGCAAGCAGGGCAAGGTTAAAAAGACCGCATGGTATGCCTACGGAGCCGTAAGTGGCAAAGTTAAAAAAGTTGCAGATTGGGGTGCTGACGTAAAGTATTACCCATCAGGTTATAGAGGCGGAGATTTCGCTTTGAATGCATATATTGCGCTCACAGCAAAAATCCGCAGTAATCCCGTTATCCTCTCAGGACGATTCTCGCAGACAATGCAGTCGCCCTCATATTGGGAGGAGAACCTATTCTCGAACCACTATGTATGGTTCAACTCCTTTAACAAGGAGGATGAGACTCGTTTTGAGGTATCGCTCGAAATCCCCGCATGGGCTTTGGAAATCAAGGCTTGGCAGGGTGTTGTGTCCAACAAAATCTACTATGACGCAACAAGTATGATTCAACAGGAGTCTGGAGCGATAAGTATGACGAGTTTGTATGCTCGCAAAGATTTCCGTTTAGGCGGATTTCATTTCGACCACAGGGCATTGATGCAGTGGAGTTCGAATCAAGATGTTATTCCCGTTCCCACACTCAGCGCATTTCTCTCTTACTACTATGAATTTTGGGTAAAGAGCAACGTGCTGAGAATGCAGTTAGGATTTGACGGTAAGCTTAATTCCAAGTATTACGCTCCATCGTACAATCCTGCACTTGCAACGTTCTACAATCAGCGAGAGTATAAGATAGGCAACTATCCTTATATCGATGCATTTATTACGGCGAAGTGGAAGAGAATGCGCATTTTCTTGAAATACCAACATGCGAATATGGGACTCTTCGGCAATGGTCAATATATGACCGCCGCAGGTTACGCCCAGAATCCAGGTATGTTCAAGATGGGTATCTCTTGGGGTTTCTATGATTAGCGTGCTCGACAGCTCGACATAAGCTGCCCGCAAAGCAAAAATTTATGTCAAAAAAGACAATTATCTTTTCGATTGTCATCACATTGGGAGTTGCGTTCTTCGAGTCGAAGATCTTTCGTGATGAGCTCGCAGAAAGCGTAGTTCTTCCAGAGACAATCAAAACTGATGTAATCGCTGAGACAGCGACAGAGAGTAAAGAGTCGGTAGAGAACGAGTGGATTATCTCTACATACGACCAGATGATGCAGCGCATCGGCAAAGAGGAGGGACAAGATTGGTTACTGATGAGTGCCATCGCATACAGCGAGTCTCGATTTAGATCAAATCTAATCTCTAAGCGTGGTGCTATCGGCCTAATGCAGGTTATGCCTATCGTAGGCCGACAATTCAACGTGGAGAAGGAGGCTATTGCCGATCCTGAGACAAATATCCGCTTGGCAGGTAAATTGCTTAAGCAGATTGACAAAACGCTCAAGATCAGCCCATCCACACCGATCGAAGATCGGCTAAGTATTATTCTTGCTTGCTACAACGGAGGTATCGGGCACGTGTCGGATGCACGCCGTTTGGCAAAGAGCAATGGAGAGAACCACAACTCTTGGGAGGTTGTAGCCCGTTATTTAAAGATGAAGGCTGATCCCGCTATCTATGAGAGTGAATTGGTTCGTTACGGCAAATTTACGGGAAGCCGTCAGACAGAGGCTTACGTAAGAGAGGTGATGAAGCGTTATGGTATCTATCGCCAAATGATTTACGATACAGAAAACTCTTCTTCAGCCAACCAGATTGCTCTGAAGTAAAGAAAAGAGACTGCGCAACCAAGCAGGTTGCGACAGTCTTTTTTTATTGGCTAAGGCCTACAAAAATGCCGTCCCCGTGTGGAACGGCATTTTTTATGGAGTATTTACTACTTCTTATTCTTATCCTGATCCTTGCCTCTGCGCTCATAGAGGAAGCGGCGA
>JAFOZN010000200.1 GCA_017391185.1 Alistipes sp.
CCTACGACAAACTTAGGGAAACGATCCCAAATCACACCCAAAGTAGGTTTCTCCTCGTGTACCTCACCCTTGTAGGTCCACATCAGCGAGATGACAAATGCAGCGATACCGAGCAATACGTTCTGCGATGATTTCACGATGATGGCAGTCTGAGCTGCTGCTTCGCCGAGCATAGTGCCCGAAGCTGCCACAGCGCCCGTAGTGTCGATAGTACCACCTAACCATGCACCTGCGACCTCCTCGCTTAGACCCATCAAGTTGGCAACCCATGGCATGATATACATCATAGGGATGGCGCATACCAACACCAGTGAGATGATATATGAGAGTTTCTTGTTGTCGCCCTTGATTACGCCTGCCGTAGCGATAGCCGCAGAGACTCCGCAGATAGATACAGAGCTTGCCAGCATTGTGGACATCTCATCATCTACCCCCATCTTCTTCGAGATACGGTATGCAAAGAACCATACGCAGAATACTACGATAAGGGCCTGAGCCAAGCCGAAGACGCCTGATTTGAGTACCTCGCCAAAGAGGATCGTAGAGCCCAAGCATACGATACCGATCTTGATATAGAACTCGCTCTGGATAGCGGGCTTAAGCCAGTTGGGTACGCGGAAAAGGTTACTCACGATAAGTCCGAAGATTACCGAAAAGAATACCGACTCCAAACCCCACTCCTTGATGATAGGGATGTTAGCAACGACCTGTGCACCTAATGAGAGCGCAAAAATCACAAGCAATGAGCCGAATATACCCTTGAGAGGTCGGCGCAAAACAGCTTGACATAGATATGTGAGACCCAAGATCGAAGCAAACATCGTAGCAGCTTTGATCCACGAAGCAGAATCTGCAAGTTTCTTGGGCATCGAAGGCATAGCCTCAGGGAAGAGTACCGCCAGAAGCAGGATGATGGCTCCCGCATAGACGATTACCCAATCTTCATTTTTAAGTGTAGCCAAAAGTTTTTTCATCGGGTATTAATTATTTTTTGTCCAACTCGTTAAGTGCAAAGGCGTATGCGCCCAGCGAAATAGCGGTGCTAGCACCAATCGTAGAGATCTTTACACCCACGCGCTTCTCAGGATCGTAGGTCACAACCTTGTCTGTGCCATAAACCTTCAGGTCGCGTGATGCTCCCTTGGCAAATGCTGCGAACTCCTCCTCGTTGTCCAGATCATAGACCTTCATCTGTACTCGGTCGAATGATTCTCCACCGATTGAGTGCATCTGAGAGCGTAACTCATTGAGCAAAGAAGGCATGATGTACTTCTTTGCAGCCGTAATACCTCCACCGATGACAATCACACCGTCAATCAGAGTCACAGCCGTAGCCATAGCATCACCTGCAACCTCGCCCATAGTGGCGAATGCCTTCTTGGCAGCCTCCTGATCACCCTCGCGTAGGCCCTCGGCGATATCGAAGATGTCCTTTGGTTGGAGCTCAGGATTATCTATGCCCGACTCCTGCTTATAGACACGTTTTACGGCGCGCACCGCAACACCATCCTCAACCATCACATCAGGCATATGCTTGTGACGCAAGCAGAAGGTTTCGATGCATGAGTTATCTCCTGTGTGCAACTCACCCTTGGTTACAAATCCAAAACCGAAACCTGTTCCAAATGTGTATCCGAGCAATGTGTGGTAACGCTTTGCGCTACCCAACGCCTCTAACTTCTCGTTAATTTCGGGCAATGCTCCTGCCAAGGCCTCACCATAGGCGTAGAGGTCAGCATCGTTGTTGATATATACGGGGATACCGAACTTATCCTCCAAGAATGGACCTAAGGCCACTCCATCGCGGAACGAAGGGAAGTTAGGCAGGTAGAATCCACCTACAATACCATTGGCGTAATCTGCTGGGCCAGGGAAGGCAAAGCTGATAGCCACAGGCTTCTCCTCGATTTTTGCAATTACCTGCTCAAAGCCCTCCACCATAGTGTTCAGACACAAATCCAAGTCGTGTGCATTAGCTGGCATGGTGATAGGATCAATGATAAATTTATTACCCCGCATAGCACCAAATACGAAGTTGGTACCTCCTGCATCCAATGTTATTACTGTACGATTGTCGTTACGATACATAGTCAATAATTTTAAGTGTTCAAAACTCTCCAAAGATACGATATTTTATATCGAAAACGAAAAAAATGGCTATATTTGTAGTAGATAAATGTTAATTTAAAATACTGATATGATGAAAAAACTTACTTTTCTCTTGACTTTGACTATGGTGATGGGCGGGGTCATGTTTTTCTGGGCTTGTCAGGGACAGAAAAAGTGTGATAAACGAGCGCAATATGTCGTAGATCAGATTCATAACCCCAAGTCGGATCAGGTGCTTGTGATATGCCACAGAGGCGATTGGCGCAACTTTCCTGAGAACTCTATCCCAGCTATCGAGGCGGTGATTAAAATGGGTGCAGATGTGGTGGAGTTGGATGTGGCTTTGACTAAGGATAGCGTCCTTATTTTGATGCACGACCGCACTTTGGATCGTTGCTCTACGGGCAAGGGTTTGATTGCCGAAAAAAGTTATGATGAGATTAAGAATCTACGCTTAAAGTCGGCTCATGGTGCTCAGAATTCGCTCAATTTGCCTATCCCGACTCTTAGAGAGGCGTTGGAGGTGTGTCGTGACCGTATCGTGGTGAATATTGACAA
>JAFOZN010000201.1 GCA_017391185.1 Alistipes sp.
ATTTGGGTTTGTCGGCGGGAAAGTATGCCACCACACTACCCAAATAGTATTTCTCTGAATAGGTCGCACCGCCTCCTGAGCCATTCTGCGCCACATTTGCTGTACCTGTCTTAGAGGCTACACGGTATGAGGTGGTATCGGTAAAGTAGGCTTTGGTAGTACCCGTACGAGCAGTCTCAAGGAGTGCGTGTGGATGATATGTCGGGTATCTGCCGAGCATATAGCCTCATCGATAACCTCCACTGGGAACTCCTGCACGACATCCTCGCCACGTCTAATCTCCTTTATCAAGCGTGGAGCAACCATGCGACCACCATTGGCGATGGCATTATACAAGACCAAAGTACGGATCGGTGGAATATCGAAGCCATAGCCATAACCCATATTGGGCAGAGTCGCAGCCGACCAATCCTTCGGATCGTGAATCTTGGGCTTGACCTCCTCCATAGCCTCGAAGCCGAGCATCTGGCCCAAGTGCAACTCCTCGGTGAGGAATTTATGGTAGCGAGCCTTGTTGCTTTTATAATTCTCATATATCGACTCGGCAAAATAGACATTCGAAGATTGCGCTATGGCAGTCCTAAGGTCGATGGTATCTACAATCGTACCATCCTCTCGGCGGATGGCGTGGTCATCGGTGATGAATGCACTACCCACCTGCGTTCTGCGACCTTTGTTGGTACGGTGTTTATAGTCCAGACCATGACCGCAATCCTCCACCAAAGCCAATGCTGCCGCCAACTTGAATGTCGAACCTGGCTCGATACGGCGTTTGAAGGCGTAGTTCTCCTTCTCGTAATAGACTCCGCTACGCTCCTTGGTCTCTCCCAGATTCACCAACGCCAACAGATCTCCCGTCTCCACCTCCATCACCATGGCTGTACCCCAGATAGCATTCTGAGCAGTCATCTGACGGCGCAACGCGGCATCGGCAATATGCTGAATCTCCACATCTAAGGTAGTGACCAGATCCATACCATCTTCGGCATCGACATTATCTTTGTGATGCACTACGGTAGAGAATCCAGGGGCGATACGCTGACGCAGATTGTAGCCATCTTTACCCTCCAGAATATCGCGATAGTAGGCCTCGATGCCGTAGTTACCCCTATCGCCCACCAAGCCCAGCGTACGGCGTCCCAACTCGTTGTAGGGATAGACGCGCTGATCGGTAGTCTCCAGATGATAGGTCATACCGAGATTCCAATTCAGGATAGGGAATTTTTTGAGCGTCTGCCACTCGTTATAATCGACCTCGCGTGGCAGAATCGCCACAGGTTTATGGTCGCGGATGGTGTCATAGAGCTTCACCGTCTTCCACTCATCCTTACGCAACATATCCCACACGCGAGCAAAGAATCCCTCGCTACGCAAGACGTTGGTATCCTTGCGGTAGATAATCTTATAGTGGTCGTTGTGAGCCTTGATCATGGCACGGTTATACTCGGCCGCTGTACGATCCTTGAAAAATCCTGAGAGCAACTTCGAAAGGGTATCAACCTGCTCCTTGTAGAGTGCCAAAGAGTCAAAACCCTCGCTGGCCATATCAAAATCTACCCTATAACGCAAAAGCGAGGTAGCCAACGGCTCACCACTGCGAGCCAAGATAGAGCCACGGCGCGAATAGACCGAATCGGGGATAAAAATACGCTCCTCCAGACGATCGGCATTATGTGCTATCTGCACGCTAAAGAACGACACCCACAACAGACGCACAAGCACACCCACGCCCAAGATGATGAAGAGCGCGTATAGCCACTTCACCCTCTCGTACATCTCGGCCTTAACATCTACGTCTGTGCGTTTACGAACCATAGGGGTTTATATCTTCTTGTTATTTATTATCAACCAAAAAACTCTTAATCATCCACCACCTCGCGCGATTTGCGGGGCTCCTGCAAGCCCAAACCTCGCTCCTCGACCTCTTTGGCGATGGCGGCATGGGTAGTACGGCTAAAGAGCTGCTCCTGCAAACGGATAGAGCGCTCACGCAAGAGTTGCACCTCACGCTCCACCTTCGAGAAACGATCTTCGGCATAGAGTGCCATGAAAAGTACGGCGATACTCACAAAACTTGTGATGGCAATGGCTGCCAGATAACGATAATTATCGGCAACATTGCGATTGACCAAGATATTTCCCGAAAAAAGCTGCCAGAAAAGTGTCGAGCGTTTACTCTTCTTACGCTCCTCGGCACTCCTCAGCTCCTCCTCTTGCTCTCTCTCCTGCTCCGCCTCCTGAGCCATCTGCTCATCGGCCTGACCACTCTGCACACGGCGAATCTCGTTGCGGATACGGCGTGCCAACTCCTCATCAGCTCTCTGACGCTCCAACTCCTCCTCCGAGAGGGGATTAAATTCATCGTGTATAGGTCTCATCCTTACTAAAATCTATATATTAGAGAGCATCCTCTGCCCCAAAATCTATCTCCTGCGCGCCTTACAATTTTATCGCAGCACGCATCTTTGCCGAGCGTGAGCGTGGATTGCGGGCGATCTCCTCTGGCGTGGGCACTACAGCCTTGCGAGTCACAACCTCGAAAGGTTGCTCAGCACGACCAAAGAAATCCTGCTTGATCTTACCCTCGAAATTGCCGCTACGCATAAAGTTCTTCACCAATCTGTCCTCCAACGAGTGGTACGATATCACGACCAATCTTCCACCCGGCTTCAACACCTTGAGCGACTGCTCCAAAGCCATCTTCAGAGCCTCCATCTCGCCATTGACCTCGATACGCAAGGCTTGGAAGAGCTTGGTGAGGAACTTAGCCTCGGCAGCTTTGGGGGTACAAGGCTTGAGAGCCTCGACCAACTGTGCCGTAGTCTTGATAGGCTCCTGAGAACGGCTACGCTCGATACAAGAGGCTATCTTCCACGTGGTCTCCAACTCGCCATACTCCTTGAAGATGCGAGCCAACTCCTCGGCAGAATAGCCATTGACCACATCAGCCGCAGTCTTACCGCCACGCTGATTCATACGCATATCAAGTGGCGCATCACCTCTAAAAGAGAATCCGCGCTCGGTAGCATCGAAGTGGTGTGACGAGACACCCAAATCGGCAAGGATGGCATCCACCTCCCTCACTCCTCTCAGGCGCAAAGCACCCCTAAGGAAACGGAAATTGCTCTCCACATAGTGTAGGCGCTCATCATCGGGAGCATTTTTCAGCGTATCTCTATCCTGATCAAAGGAGTAGAGACGCCCCCCAGCACCCAACTCCTGCAAGATACGGCGCGAGTGACCTCCACCACCGAATGTAAGGTCGCAATATGTCCCCTCCGACTCAATCTGCATCAGCGAAATTGACTCCTCCAACAATACGGGAACATGGTATGTTGTACTCTGGTTTGACATCTTCTCTATCAAATAGGTATATTTGGGTGTAAAGTTACTCAATTTAGCAGAATTGTTGCCAATTTTTCCGTATATATTTTTCAACAATAATGAATTCCTCGGACAAAAAAAAGAAGGTTGCCGCAACTTCACGTTGGACAACCTCCCTAACTTACAAACCAATAATGGCTACCTACTTGGTTCTGTTCATCGCAGCCCAATTCTTAGTAGTCTCGGCATGCTCAAGGAAGTATCGCTGAGCCTTCAAAAGGTTACGCGCCTGCAAAACCATCGCCTTGGTCTCGCTCAAAACTGTGAGGTAGAACATACTCGCCTTGGCATTACTCTCACCCGCATTGATACGTCCGATCTCCGACTTAATGGTAGTCGCGATACGCTCGAAGAGCTCATCACGCATAGTCAAAACCATATCAATATCCGAGAAGTCGTTGGTAGTAATCATGCGGTTGATATTGGCATAGATCTCGGCCACATCCTCATTGATATGCATCAAATCCTCAGTCTGTTGCTCCGAGAGTCCCTTATGGTTGTTGTCGATATGATCGAAAGCTGGACGTGTGATATGTACCAACGCCTTGGCAATCTCGTTAAGATAATCCACCACCTGAATGTAGTAGAGCGAAAGCTCCATGCCCAAGCCCTTCATCTGACGCAGAGTAGGCATCAAGCTATACTTAATCTTGTGGCACTCGCTGTAAATCTCGTCTGACTCACGCACCAACTCCTTCAAGGCCTTACGATCCTCCTTGAATACCGCCACCAAAGTACGGTCATAGATCTGAGTTGTGAGCTTCATCATGCGACAAGTCTCATCCATCACATTATCTACGGCTGAATTCTCAGTAGCAGACTCTGGCATAGAATCCTTCTTCTTAGAGCTCTTGAAGTTGCTCTTGATGAGC
>JAFOZN010000202.1 GCA_017391185.1 Alistipes sp.
CGTTCACTCAATATCCATGAGTTGGATGCGGCTTCGAATAACTCGGTAGATGATATCAGAGCTTTGATCGAGCAGGTGCGTATCATGCCTCAGATTGGTAAGTATTCGCTCTTTATCATCGATGAGGTTCATATGCTCTCGCAGCAAGCTTTCAATGCCTTTCTTAAGACTTTGGAGGAGCCTCCCAAGCATGCCATCTTTATCTTGGCGACTACCGAGAAGCACAAGATTATCCCTACCATTCTTTCGCGTTGTCAGGTATATGATTTCAACCGTATCCGTGTAGAGGATTCGGTAGATTACCTCAAGCAGATTGCTCAAGCCGAGGGTGTAAGGTATGATGAGGAGTCGTTGAATCTTATTGCTCAGAAGGCAGATGGTGGTATGCGTGATGCTTTGTCGATGTTCGATAAGGCAGTCTCGTTCTGTAATTCAGAGTTGCAATACAAGCAGGTGGCTCAGACGCTCAATGTCTTGGATTACGATACATTCTTCCGCATGACCGAGCTTTTGTTGGGTGGCGACTATGTCGAGGCGTTACTTCTCTTTGATCAGGTGCTTGCCAAAGGTTTCTCGGCTCAGACCTTTATGAGTGGTCTGAATCAGCATATGCGAGATTTGTTGTTGGCTCAGGGTCCGGCTATCTCTCTTATAGAGCTTACGGGCGGGTTGATGGAGCGTTATAAACAACAAGCTCAAGCGTGTGAAACAAATTTCCTCTTTGGTGCGATATCTATCTTGACCGAAGCCGATGGTAAAATCAAGCAATCATCGAATCAAAGATTGCTCGTGGAACTGGGACTGATGAAAATTGCAGGTCTCGGCAAAAAAAAAAATAATGACTCCCTAATCGAGTTCTTGGAGGAGTATCTGCTTCCTGATCTGCCATCTCAAATCACTCCCGTAGGGGTTACTACTCTAAATCCTACCCGAGAGAGTGCGCCCGCTGAGCAGAAGCCCAATAGGCCTATGCCCGTAACTCCACCCGTATCGGAGGCTTCGAAAGAGAGCCAGAGTTCGGCAACTGAGCATGGGGAGGAACCACAAAGAAGAGTACAATCAACTATTCGTTCATCACTTTCTGGTTTATCCATATCTTCGTTGATGAGTGTCGATACGCCCCAGAGTGTTGAGACTGAGTCCAAAAGCGAGAAGGTGGATGAGCCTCAGTATGACGAAAAGTGTGCCGAGAAGATTCAGAGCAACCGTGGGCAGGTGATTCGCTCTATTTTGGAGGAGAGACCTCGTTTTGTGACGGCATTTGAGGGGATGAAGGTCAGTGGACATACCATCATGGTGGAGGTACCGACCAAAGCCCTCTATGAGGAGATCATGCGCTCGAAGACCGAGATTTTGCTTATGATAGTGCGCTCGGCTGGGATCAAGGGTATGGTTGATCTGGAGGTTGAGATTAACGAGCAGGTCAAGGCATCACGCCCGATAAAGTTGGAGGATAGAATACAATATATGACTCAGAAGAGTCCGCTGATTCTTAAGTTAAAGCAGGCTCTCGATATGGAGTATGAATAGAATAGAAATTACAAAAACAGAGAAACAATATGGCTATTAAGAATTTTGTTGAGGAGTTGGAGTGGCGCGGTATGATTCACACAATCATGCCTGGTGCCAAGGAGCAGCTCCAGAAGGAGATGACAACAGCCTACTTGGGTATTGACCCTACGGCTGATTCATTGCATATCGGTCACTTGGTAGGAGTGATGATTTTGAAGCACTTCCAGATGTGTGGTCACCGTCCTATTGCTTTGATTGGCGGTGCAACAGGTATGATTGGTGATCCAAGTGGTAAGTCTCAGGAGCGTAATCTCTTGGATGAGCAGACTTTGCGTCACAATCAGGAGGCTATCAAGCGTCAGCTTTCTAAGCTCATTGACTTTGAGTCAGATGCCGAGAATAAGGCGTTGTTGGTGAATAACTACGATTGGATGAAGGAGTTCTCGTTCCTCGACTTTGCGCGCGACATCGGCAAGTGCATCACCGTGAACTACATGATGGCTAAGGACTCTGTTAAGAAGCGCTTCAATGGCGAGGGCGACGGTATGTCGTTTAC
>JAFOZN010000203.1 GCA_017391185.1 Alistipes sp.
ATTTATAAAACAGACGTCAAGCCAGCGGTGGAATGACCTAAACACACAAAAAACTACAAAACCATGAGAACCAAAGATAGATATCAAGCCGTCATAGAGTATTTCCAACAGTCGATGCCTGTGGCCGAGAGCGAGCTCAATTACTCCTCGCCTTTTGAGCTGTTGGTGGCGGTGATACTCTCGGCGCAATGTACCGACAAGCGTGTCAATCTCACTACTCCCGCGCTTTTTAAGGCCTTTCCCGATGCACAGAGCATGGCGCAGGCCACGGCCGAGGAGATTTTTCCATATATTAGGAGCATATCATATCCCAACAATAAGGCCAAGCACCTTGCTGCTATGGCTCGTATGCTGGTGGAGGAGTTTGGAGGTGAAGTGCCGAGTGATATCAAAGATTTGCAACGTCTGCCCGGTGTGGGGCGCAAGACAGCCAATGTCGTGGGTGCTGTCATCTGGCAAAAAGAGGTGATGCCCGTAGATACCCACGTTTTCCGTGTTGCGGCACGTGTGGGGCTAAGTCGTGGGGCTAAGACTCCGCTTCAAACAGAGCTTCAGTTGGAGAAAAATATCCCTTCACATCTGCTTCCCATAGCTCATCATTGGCTTATTCTGCATGGCCGTTATGTCTGTACGGCTCGCGCTCCACGATGCGAGGAGTGCGGTATAAAGGAGTGGTGTAGAGAGTTTTTGGGCAAAAAAAGCGAGAAATAGAAAAAAAATTCATACCTTTGAAAATTACTAATTTATGCAAAATAAACTTTTATAGATATGCAGAGAGGTGTGATTGCTTTTTCAGAGAGATTTTTGGTGAGAACGAAGAGTCTTGTGGCGATGGCTATGGTGGCTGTTGCGACACTCTGTTTTGTAGGGTGTGGTAGCGATGATGTCGATAATGGTGGAGATACAGGCGGTGGATCGAGTGTTACCGTTTCGGGTAATAGCGAGATAAATGTCACTTCGGCAGGAGGCGAGGTGGTAATCTCATTCAAGACCTCGGCAAGCTATACTCTCTCGGTGGATAATCCCGATATGGTAAAGTTCAAATCGGGGGCGAGTGGCTCAGCGGGGCAGAATAAGGCCACATTGGTGATTTCTGAGAATACGACTCAGGGCGAGCGTTGGGCAGAGGTCTCGATCACAGTTTCGGGCTATCCTAAGCAGAAGATTTTTGATATTGTCCAGAGCTATAAAGTCGAGGTAGATAATCGTGATGAGGTGCTCAAATGGATGGATGAGCGTCTGCGCAAGGAGTATTATTGGATGGATATCTACTCAGAGGCTGCCGATGGCGGTAAGATTGATTATGAGTTGAGTAAAAACTATCAGGAGGACTATGACAATCCATATTCCGAGTTTTTGGATCGTAGTTTGCTCTCGCTCAAGGGTAACGAGATGGATGGAAGTGTAGATTCTCAAGGTAAACGCAGGCTCTACTCCAATATCTCTCGCACTTCTGCATCCAGTTCTTATACACGTGCTGCATCGCAGGTACGTGGCTTTGGTGTTGTTTTGTACACTATTTTGTGGCTTAAGCAGGACCCTAATGTCTATGCTTTCCCTATCCAGCATGTATATCCCGACTCTCCAGCCGCAAAGGCAGGCTTGAAGCGAGGAGATGTGATATATGAGGTTAACGGCACGCCACTTGGCGATTCGAATTATAGTAATGCATGGTATGCGCTCAACGATGGTTCATCAAGTTCGCTGAGTCTGGGATATAAAAAGGTAATCAATGATGAGGCTCCAATTACAACCGTCAGCCTTCCGTTGGGATCATATTATGAGAATCCTATCGCTTGTAGCAAGGTGTTGGATGTGCCTGCTGAGATGAATCCGAGTGGCAAGAAAATTGGCTATCTCTCCTATTTGGTCTTCGATGACGCCTATGACAACGATCTTGTATCGAGTTTCACATCCTTTGCAGCTCAAGGTGTTGAGGAGTTGATTCTCGACCTGAGATTCAATATTGGCGGAGTGGTTGATTCGAGTACCCTTTTGGCAAGTATGATGTTGGGTGAGGATAAGGTTGGTGGGGTATATGCCTATCTGAGACGCCATAAGAATAATCCATATGGCGATAGTACATGTACCATCATCAAAAATAACCCTTCCACCAATCAGGATCTGCCTAATCTGGGCATCTCGCGCCTATGGGTGATTACTACCAAGGCTACAGCTTCAGCCAGCGAGATGGTAATTCAGGGCTTGAGAGGTTTGGACATCCCTGTCCATATGATCGGTCTAAAGACCCAGGGTAAGAATTGTGGTATGGATGTTACGGAGAAGAGCGCTGGCTCATACGTATATACCTTTGCACCTATCACATTCATGAACTATAATGCCAAGGAGTTCAATGACTATGCCGATGGTATTAAGCCAGATA
>JAFOZN010000204.1 GCA_017391185.1 Alistipes sp.
CTAATAATTAGAAATTATTAGTATATTTGCGAATTAAATAGAACGAACTTTATGTCAGATAATAGACTCAAAATAGGAATTACACAAGGTGATGCCAACGGCGTAGGTTGGGAGATAATACTCCGCACCTTGGCCGATCAGCGCATGACAGAGCTTTTTACCCCTGTGGTATATGGCTCTAAGCAGGCGGCTGATTTTTACTCAAAACTCCTCAATGAAGAGGAGGGATCTGTGCAGTTCAACGTAGTATCTTCGGCCGAGGAGTCTCGCCGTGGCAAGGTAAACTTGGTGGAGTGTGGTCAGATTAATCCTCAACCAGGCGTAGCATCTGCGGAGGCAGGCAAGGCTGCGGTAGAGGCTTTGGAGAGAGCTATGGCGGATCTCAAAGCGGGAGATATTGATGCTATGGTGACAGCGCCGATAATGAAGGAGACAGCCCAGAGCGAGACCTTCCAATTCACAGGTCACACCGAGTTTGTGGCCTCTCACTTGGAGGGCGAGCCGATGATGATTATGTGCAGCGACCGCCTCAGAGTGGGTTTGGTCACTATCCATATCCCAGTCTCAGAGGTTAGCCAGAGCATCTCGAAGGAGAAGATACTTTCATCGCTCACTACCCTGCGTCAGAGCCTGAAGGCTGATTTCGGCATCGTAGAGCCACGCATCGCAGTACTCTCGCTGAATCCACACGCTGGTGAGGGCGGTATGCTCGGCTCGGAGGAGCAGGAGATTATCAAGCCAGCCATCGAGGAGGCTTTCCAAGAGGGAACATTGGCATTTGGTCCATTCCCAGCCGATGGTTTGTTCGCTACGGGAGCTTATGCCAAATATGACGCCATCTTAGCGATGTACCACGATCAGGGGTTGACTCCGTTTAAGACACTCTCGCCCGATGGTGTGAACTTCACAGCGGGACTCTCTGAGGTACGTACCTCACCAGATCATGGTACGGCATACGACATCGCAGGTAAGGGTGAAGCCGATCCACAGTCGATGCGTAATGCTATATATGCCGCTATCGACATCGTGCGTAACCGCCGTAATTGGGCATACTGGAATCGCAACCCATTGCAGCGTTTCGAGCGTGAGAAGGGACGCGATGTTTCGGTCAAGGATTTGAAGCTACCTGAGATAGAGGAGTAGGCGGGGAAATTCAAAATTAAGAATTCAAAATTCAAAATTGAGAACTTGGTTTTGAGATTTAAGTTTAAGAGAGAAGAGTTATGGAGAGAAAGAAGCAGTGGAAGATTACCCTTTGGATGCAATACTTAGTATTGGTTTTGGCGATAGTGCTTTTGAGTATTTACATTTGCGATTATTGCACCACAAAACAAGTTAACTGGTTTTATGTCGGCTTGGGTATAGCAATGATTTTTAACTCCGTATTCAGCATTAGAACCGCCAAACGCGAAATACGCAAGGAGGAGTAAGAGGGAATGTAGAAACTACGAGCGACAATGAAAAAGAGTAGTGTTCAAATTCTACTGGGTATTGCGACCTGCCTATGTTCAGGGGTGGGACTATGTAGCGCAATAGTGGATTTCCATACTAAGGTAGAAGCTACGCCCAAATTTATAACATTTAACTCCTTGGGGCTCTTATTCGGAGCTTTACTGATAGCTAAAGCGCTAAGAGAGAGAAGAAAAGATAGAGAATAAATAACGTATTAACCGAGCCGAGGGCGTATTCCGTCTCGTAATTGTGGAAGCGCAGTAAGGCTCAAAACATAAAACATTAAAAACACATTATGATTAAAATCACTTTTCCAGATGGCAACATGAAGGAGTTTGCCAAAGGAACAACCGCTTACCAAGTGGCGGAGAGCATCAGCCCTCGTTTAGCTGCCGACTGTCTGGCTGCTTCGGTAAATGGCACTACAGTAGATATGATGGGTGCCATCAACGAGGACGCAACAATTAAATTTTACAAGTGGGACGATGCCGAGGGCAAGCACGCCTTCTGGCACACTTCATCACACCTCTTGGCTGAGGCTTTGCAGGAGCTTTATCCTGGTATCAAGTTTGGTATCGGCCCAGCTATCGAGAGCGGATTCTACTACGATGTAGATTCTCCAACGCCTATCACCGAGGGTGATCTGCCTAAGATCGAGCAGAAGATGCAGGAGTTGGCACGTCAGAAGGAGGATGTAGTGCGTACCGAGGTTTCAAAGGAGGAGGCACTGAAGACCTTCACCGAAAAGGGCGATCAGTACAAGGTAGAGCTTATCCAGGATTTGGAGGATGGTACTATCTCATTCTACACCAACGGCTCTTTCACAGACCTTTGTCGTGGCCCACATATCCCAAATACAGGAGTTATCAAGGCCGTTAAGCTCACATCTGTTGCAGGTGCTTACTGGCGTGGTAATGAGAAGAACAAGATGCTCACACGTATCTATGGTATCTCATTCCCTAAGAAGTCTATGCTCGATGAGTACCTCGCTATGATCGAGGAGGCTAAGAAGCGTGACCACCGTAAGTTGGGTAAGGATTTGGAGCTCTTTATGTTCTCTCAGCGCGTAGGTCAGGGCTTGCCTATGTGGTTGCCTAAGGGTGCTGAGTTGCGCGACCGTTTGGAGCGTTTCTTGCGCCAGATCCAGAAGGAGCACGGCTACCAGCAGGTTATCACTCCACACATCGGCGATAAGGATCTCTACGTTACATCAGGTCACTACGCTAAGTATGGTAAGGATTCATTCCAGCCAATCCATACCCCATTCGAGGGCGAGGAGTATCTGTTGAAGCCTATGAACTGTCCTCACCACTGTGAGATTTTCCGCGCTAAGCCGCGTTCATATAAGGATCTTCCTATCCGCTTGGCTGAGTTCGGTACAGTATATCGCTATGAGCAGTCGGGCGAGTTGCACGGCTTGACACGTGTGCGTAGCTTTACTCAGGATGATGCTCACCTCTTCGTACGTCCAGACCAGTTGTTGGAGGAGTTCGAGAAGGTTATCGACATCGTACTCTACATCTTCCGCACACTCAAGTTCGAGAACTATACAGCTCAGATCTCATTGCGCGATCCTAACAACACCGAGAAGTATATCGGTTCGGATGAGAATTGGGAGAAGGCTGAGTCAGCTATCGTGAAGGCTTGTCAGGAGAAGGGCCTTAAGACTACAGTAGAGACTGGCGAGGCTGCATTCTACGGTCCTAAGTTGGACTTCATGGTTAAGGATGCTTTGGGCAGAAGCTGGCAGTTGGGTACAATTCAGGTAGATTACAACCTCCCTGAGCGTTTCGACCTTACATACAAGGGTGCTGACGACAAACCTCACCGTCCAATCATGATCCATCGTGCGCCATTCGGCTCTATGGAGCGTTTCGTAGCGGTATTGTTGGAGCATACGGCAGGAAAATTCCCATTGTGGCTCACTCCAGATCAGGCTGTGGTATTGCCTATCTCAGAGAAGTTCAACGACTACGCAGCAGAGGTAGCCAAGAAGCTCGGTTTGGAGGATGTACGTGTACAGGTTGACGAGCGTAACGAGAAGATCGGACGTAAGATCCGTGACAACGAGCTCAAGCGTATCCCATTCCTCTTGATCGTAGGTGAGAAGGAGGCTGCCGAGGGTAAGGTTTCAGTTCGTGTACAGGGCGAGGGCGACAAGGGCTCGATGACTGTGGAGGAGTTCGCAGCTCACATCAACTCTTTGGTCAAGGCTGAGATCGCAGCAAACAAGATGTAATCGGGGCTAACCCATACATCACTAAATAAACAGAAAGTAACTAAACTAAAGACTAATTTGGCAATTACACAAAAACCGTTTGCACCACGTCCACAGGGCGGAGCAAACAACAAGCCTCAGCAAGGAGCGCGAGGACGAGTAGAGAAGGAGAATCCTAATCGAATCAACAACGAGATTACAGCACCTATGGTGCGCTTGGTGGGCGAGAACGTAGAGCCTAACTTGGTGGTACCTATCCGTCAGGCATTGGCTATGGCTGATGAGATGGAGTTGGATTTGATCGAGATTTCGCCTAAGGCAGATCCTCCTGTATGTCGCATCGCCGACTATCAGAAGTTCCTCTACCAGCAGAAGCGTAAGGCTAAGGAGATCAAGGCTAAGCAGGTGAAGGTTGTGGTGAAGGAGATCCGTTTCGGTCCTCAGACTGACGATCACGACTACAACTTCAAGCTCAAGCATGCCGAGAACTTTATCAAGGAGGGTGCCAAGGTGAAGGCTTCGGTATTCTTCCGCGGACGCTCTATCGTCTTCAAGGAGCAGGGAGAGATCCTTTTGTTGCGCTTTGCTACCGATTTGGAGGAGATCGCCAAGGTGGAGATGATGCCTAAGCTCGATGGCAAGAAGATGAATATGATGCTTGCTCCTAAGGGTAAGAAATAGGCTTATTCCCAGAGTGTAGTTCTCACTTAGGCTTAGGGCCAAAGTATGATAGTAAGAATCCGACACGGAGGTCGATTATTCGGCTTCCATGTCAGATTTTTGCGTAAAAAGGAGCTTTTTCTCAGCAAAATTATTAACTTTGTGCTTATGAAGAGAGTAGCATTTGTCCCTATCAGGCTCAATAGCCAGCGCGTGGAGCGAAAAAACCTCAGAGAGTTGGGGGGCCGCCCGATGATGACCTACCTGCTGGAGAGCTTAGCAGCAGCTAAGAATATAGACGAGGTATATGTCTTTTGCAGTAATCCTGAGGTAGAGAAGTATCTCCCTGCGGGGGTGAAATTCCTGCGCCGTAGCGAGGAGTTGGATCAAAACACCACACTCGGTAGAGAGATCTACGATGCCTTTACACAGGAGGTCGATGCCGACATCTACATCTTGGCACACACCACTTCGCCCTTTATCCGCACCTCGACCATCGAGCAGGCGGTGGACGCCGTAGAGAGTGGTGAGTATGATTCGGCCTTCAGCGCCGAGCGCATACAGACATTCACTTGGTGGCAAGGCAAGCCGCTGAACTACGCTTTGAAGTCGGTGCCACGCACTCAGGATCTGGAACCGATATACGTGGAGACCTCGGCATTCTTTATCTTTAAAAAGGAGCTTTGGCTCAAGCACCATCGCCGCATAGGTTTTAAGCCATACATCGCCGTGACGGATCGTGTGGAGAGTATGGATATAGACAATCCCGATGACTTTACCTTGGCAGAGGCAATCGTCAAGGCAGAACTGAACAAATAACCTTTACAAATTCTAAACTAAATGAAACGCCTATTTTTATTCGTGGTTGCCATCGTAGCAACCCTTAGTCTCTATGCTCAACCCAAGCAGACAATCATCTCGGTGGCAGTAGCTCCCGAAAATGTAGATTGGCAATATGAGTGTGGAGATGATGTCACCTTCAATCTCTCGGTCAACAAGGCTGGAATCCCAATGAAGGATGCACAGATCTACTATGAGATATCAGAGGATATGCAGACTCCTCACAAAAAGGGCAACATGACAATCGAAGATGGCACGATGAAGATCAACGCTGGCTCGATGAAGCGCCCTGGATTCCTGCGCCTCAGAGTTTGGGCTACACACGAAGGTAAGCGATATCTCGGCACAGCTACGGCAGGTTTCGATATTGACAAGATAGAACCAACGACCACCATGCCTAAGGATTTCGATGCTTTTTGGGCTAAAGCATTGGCAGATAACAACAAATTGGAGATGTTGCCCGAATTGGAACTTGTGCCCGAAAAGTGTACCCCAAAGGTTAAGGTCTATTCGGCGAGCTTCCAGAATCTGCGCAATGGATGTCGTATGTATGGCACAATGTGCGTACCCGCTTCGATGAAAGAGGGTGATAAGTTGCCTGCCATATTGATTGTCCC
>JAFOZN010000205.1 GCA_017391185.1 Alistipes sp.
ATCGCCATCCTTCATGCCACTTAGGTCAATCTTGACTCTTGCGCTACACTTAGGACCCTCCATACGCTGAGTAATGGTGTTAGGAGCTACGAAGAGGTTGTCAACCTTGCGTGCAGTTGTGAGTCTGAGGTGGCCCTTACGCTCTGAGAGTGACCACGCCTCATCTATAGGATTGTGATTCCACTGCCAATATAGTGAGAGTTTCTTATCGTTGAAATCATCGCTACCCAAGATACCCTTACAATCCTTATCTACTACAAGTTTCTTTTGCATGATAGAGCCTACGTTGCCGTTCTCATCACCCAAAATAGGCCATCCGTCAACCCACTTACATGGCATAACTGTTGGTACGCGACCTACGCCGCCACGATCTTGGAAGATTACACCATACCAATTGCCATCCTCAGAGTCAACAACACAACCCTGACCGACACCACCGTAATTTTCGAAGTTGGTCTCCAAAATCACCTTCTTTTCATAAGGACCTGTAATCTTGTCGGCACGATAGCATACCTCGCGGCGTACCTTTCCTGGAGGCCATGAGATCATCATCAGATAGTATTTGCCGTTGTGCTTGATGACCTGACTACCCTCCAAAAGACCTCTCTCTTCGCTATCCTTCTCGAATACTCGCATCTTGATGCCGTTAGGCTCTATGCCCGAAAGGTCGCTTTTGATCTGCTGCAACTCGCCTGTGCCATAGAAAACATAGACCTTGCCATCGTCATCGAAAAGTAGCGATGCATCGTGGAAGTGCTGCATTCGAGATACCAATTTCCACTCCTTGGTCGGATCATCCGTAGTGTAGAAGTAAGATTGGTAAGGCACATCGTTTGGCGAGAAGAGAGCATAGAACTTGCCGTTGTGATAACGTATCGAAGTTGCCCACTGTCCCTTGCCATATACCGAGCCGTTTTTGAGATCATATCTTTCGTGGTCGGTCAACTTGTCAAACAGGTAACTTACCGTCTCCCAATTAACCAAATCCTTCGATCTCATTACAGGTGCGCCAGGCATTAGGTGCATCGTAGTGCTGACCATGTAATAATACTCTCCCACTCTTATGACCGACATATCGGGTACATCGGCATAGATCATTGGGTTTCGATAACTACCGTCAATAACCTTCTCGGATGCACATCCCCAAAGCAGACCCATAGTCATCAATAATAATACTTTAAAATACCTCATATTATTTAAATTTTAGTAGTTTCTGTGCATAGTTTCACTTATGCAAATATACTAAAATAGATTAAAAGAGTTGAAGATAAAAAAGAGAAATAGTTTTTTCGTATCTTTGTGTACGCTAACTCAAAATATGATGCGTAGAGCTTGATATTTTTTCAGAGTATTCAATGTTAATTTTGTGTTGGTTCGTTAATTAGATGTCATAGAAATAACTTTGTATTATGAAAATTCATAAAATACTGATATTTGTACTCTTGTTATTGTCTTCTTTGTGTGTTAAAGGTCAAAATTACGCTAACTCTCACCCCGCTACCGATGCTTTGGGACGTAAGTTGCCTACTTTTGAAGAGGTGGGTGCTCCTCGCAAGGGTAAATATGTGGGACTTTTCTATTGGACATGGCATACCAATTTCGCCCATATGGATGTCTGCATCCCTTCGCAATATATAGCTAAGGCTCCTGAGGCGGCGGAGGATTATAATCACCCAATTTGGCGCAAGGATATTACATCGCATTTTTGGGGTGAGCCTCTGTTTGGCTTTTATCGAGATACCGATAAGTGGGTATTGCGTAAACATGCCGAGATGTTGGCCGATGCGGGAGTAGATGTCCTGTTTTTCGATTGTACCAACGGCAATTTTACTTGGCGCGAATCATATAGAGCATTGTGCGAGGTATTCCTTCAAGCTCGAAGAGACGGAGTAAATACCCCACAGATTGCATTTATGTTGGCCTTTGGTCCTACTCAGGGCGCATACGAAGCTATTGTCAGTATCTATGAGGATTTGTATAAATCGTCCGAATATCAGGAGTTGTTTTTTATCTGGGATGGCAAACCTCTGATAATGGCCTATCCAGAGATGCTTTCAGATGTTGAGGGAGACAAAGAGCGCACTCGACTCAATCGAGAGATTCGCAACTACTTTACCTTCCGTCCAGGGCAACCCGTCTATAATGTTGGACCTCAGCGCAAGGATCATTGGGGATGGTTGGAGATATATCCTCAGCATGGGTTTGCACCCAAAGCGGATGGAGGTTTTGAGCAGGCGACAGTTGGCGTTTCGCAGAATTGGACAGCGCACAATGGGTTGAGTGCTATGAATATGAAGGGGGCATTTGGTCGAAGTTATACCCATAGCGCAGGGCATGATAAGTCGCAAGGAGCTACGGCTAAGGGCCTTAATTTCCAAGAGCAATGGGATCGAGCATTGGAAATTGATCCCGATCTGATCTTCATCACGGGTTGGAATGAGTGGATTATGGGCCGATTTAAGGAGTGGCAGAATCAGTCTAATGCATTCCCCGATCAATTTGATCAAGAACATAGCCGAGATATCGAGCCGATGCGTGGCGGTCATGGCGATAATTATTACTATCAGATGGTAGCTAATATTCGCCGTTTCAAGGGCATGAATCCGCCTCTGGAGCCTGCCGAAAAGAGTCGAGGAGTGAAAATTGATGGGCGATTTGAAGATTGGCAGAGTGTTGCGACTTCATACTCGGCTTATCGGGGTAATACCCTACATCGTGATAGCAAAGGTTGGGGAAGTTATGTCTATAAGGATACGAGTGGTCGCAATGATATTGTTATGACCAAAGTGGCGCACGATAAACGCAATATATATTTCTACGTTGAGTGTGCTTCGGAACTCACCGCTGCGGATGAGAGTGCATGGATGCGTCTGTTTATAGATGCCGATCGCAATCGAGAGAGTGGCTGGGAGGGATATGATTTTGTGGTGAACAGAGAATTTTCTGTTCTTGAATCCAATCTCGGAGCTTGGCGATGGGATATGATTTCGCAAGTGAAAGTTGCGTATTCGGAGCGTTGTATGGAGATAAGTATTCCACTTGCGGATTTAGGTATTGAGTCTAATGCTGGGTTTGAGATTGAGTTTAAGTGGGTGGATAATACTCAGCAAGATGGCGATGTCTATGATTTTTATTTGAGTGGAGATGTCGCACCTTTGGGAAGATTTAATTATCTTTACAGAGCTAAATAGAAAATATATTTTAATATAAAACTAATGTCTTATATATCAGATAAAATAACTGAGATTCAGTCTACGCTTCGTCAAGGAGTGACTCTGCTTGCAGTCTCTAAGTTTCATCCTGCCGAGAAGATACAGCAGGCATATGATGCAGGGCATCGCTCTTTTGGAGAGAGTCGCCCACAGGAGTTGAAAGCAAAATATGATGCTCTGCCTAAGGATATCAAGTGGCACATGATCGGCCATTTGCAGACCAATAAAATAAAGTATATAGCTCCGTTTGTTCACCTCATAGAGTCGCTTGATAGCGAGCGTTTAGCTGCGGCGATAGACCGCGAGGCGGCAAAGTGCGGTCGCACAATAGATTGCTTATTGGAGATTCATGTGACAGATGAAGAGAGTAAATCGGGCTGGGAGTGGTCAGAGCTTAAGGCTTTTGTCGAGGCGGGAGGTTTTCAGCACTACCCCAATATCCGTATTCGCGGAGTTATGGGCATGGCAACCTTTACCGATGATGAGAGTGTGGTGCGTGGCGATTTTGAGCGTTTGGCAGCGTGTAAGGCCGAGCTTACTCCATATTTTGGGGAGGAGTTTGATACCCTCTCAATGGGTATGTCGGATGATTATCTCGTGGCTATGGAGTATGGTTCGACTGAGGTGCGTATAGGCTCGACTATATTTGGCGAGAGGGAATATTAGTTAAGCAAATATTTAATATCAAGTATATGGATCGTAAAGAGTTTCTGAGTGCTATGCTGGCTTTAGGCGGATCGGTTGTTGCCTCTAAAGCCTCGGCTTCGACTTTGGTGATTGAAGAATTGGACCGTCTTTCGGCTGCGAGTAAAAGTCGTAAGATAGATCCCTCGAAGTCTATCATAATGTCAGATATCCATATATGTGGGGAGTTTAATGATCAGGGGCTGCCCAAACATTACCCCAATAATCCCGTATGTTTCGAGCAGCAGATTAAGGAGATTCTCTCCATGCGCCATTTGCCAGCAAATCTGATTATCTTAGGTGATATCGCGTGGGATTATGGTCACCAATTGGATTATGAGTATGTAGCAAAGTTATTTGCACCCATCGAGCAGGCTGGAATCAAGATTACCGTGGCTATGGGTAATCATGACCGCCGCCGTACCTTCCTTAAGTCATTCCCTGAGTATGCTCAAACTACCAAAGTCGCTGAGCGTGTGGTTTCGGTTGTGGAGCTTTCAGATCTTGATTTTGTTGTGTTGGATACCTTGTGTGAATTGCCCGATAATAAGTCAAAGGTGACGGGCGAGATGGATAAGGAGCAACTCTTGTGGCTTGAGAATTATCTCGCTTCCGCCAAACGTCCTGTCATATTGAGTGCCCATCACCCTATGACAGAGATCCCCGACTTGGAGCGAATCGTTACTAAATATAATAATGTGGCAGCGTACATATATGGTCATGTCCATTATTGGCATAAGGGAATGAGGATTATTCGCCCATTAGCTCCGCAACGTATGATTCCATATATTGCAATTCCATCTACCTTCTATGGCGATATTGGTTATGTGGTAATGCATAGCGATCCAAAAGGTGTAAATCTCAGCTACTCTTCTAATGGATTTTGGTGGCCTCAGCCGCAAGATAATGCGCCCGCGGAGTGGGCTCAGCGTCAAGCTGATTTGGCGGATGAGAAGTGCAGAATTCTGTTCCGATAGCGAAATTATAAGGCGAAAAAGCAAAGATGTTGTTCTTCAAAACATAAAGAACAACATCTTTTTCTATGGTTCGTAAATCTCCTCGAAGAGTTCTTTGTTGTCGGCAGTAAACATCCTTGTCGATATGTTGTAGGGTTCTTTACCATTAGGGTGTTTGTATTTGACCATCACCAAGAACGCTTTGTATCCTTTGGTTGGATAATCTACACTTAACTCGACAGATTTTTTGTTTGATATATTCAACTCCTTAGCAACAAATTTCTCATCACGAAAATCTTTATCTGAGGATTCTGCCTCCCAGATAATTACCTCCTGCAGATGTCTTTTGCTGGTCTTTAATTTCACAGAAGCTCCATTTGCGTCCTCTTGTATAGAGTAGTCAAAACGTGGATACTTCTCCTTGGCAATTGTTTGCTGGAAGAATGCTTCCAAAGTGTTGAATGCAGCTTTTTTGTCACCCAAATTATGTCCTGCATTGGTAACGTATGAGACTTGGGTTTGCCCTGGTATCTGGTCTATGTAGTTTTTTACCGCATCTACACACCAAAACTCATCGTTTGTGCCGAAGAACAACATTTTGGGCAGGTCGTAAGCATCTCGGTATGAATATGGATCAATCATTTTGACTAATTCCGCACCCGATGATGTTGACAACAGCTCTGTCAGTCCGAGATTTACATAATCTTGTATGTGTATGCTATATTTACCATACATATGTCTTTGGTATGGTACGCTTACAGGCATATTGAGTATATCGATAACCATTGGTGCAATGGCGACAACTCGTTTTTCACCACAAGCAGCAGTCAGCCAAGTTGTCCATCCGCGCTTAGATATACCGTTTGTAACAAAGCGATCAGTCTGTATTGGGTGTCTTCTTTGTTTCGAAAACTCTTCTATGACATCCATTGCGCGTATAGCACTTTTAGTCATGGGAAAGAGTAGAGGCCAAGAGTAGTCGCTGTCTTTCTGGAAGTTATGCAATGTAAAAGATACCAGCTCATCTTCAGTCATGCCTCCGTACATCGGTTGGCGAGGTACCTGCCAAAGTATAGCGGTAAGGGCGTTGCTTCTTGCGGCTATACCACCCATAAACTCTATGAGTTGATTATCCCAATTGTGATAAATGGGCTCTGCTGTGGCTTCATCCGATCTGCCTCCCGAAATATGTATCAACGCTTCTCGGTGCAGAATTGTCTTAGGTACAAATACTACAAGTTCGTGGATCCACTCATTACCTCTCCATATCTGAGATCTCATGCGCAGTCTGTAAGCCGTATAATTATCCTTAGACAGAGAGTCTTTACACTCCCACTTAAACGAATCATCACCATTGTTGATGTAGCTCTTTAGTGCTTTCGAAGCCGTTGTCTCTTGTGCCATAGAGCCCCATGTAAGGGCTATGAGTAATAGAGTGAAAAGAAATTTAATCTGTTTCATTGAAGTTTTAGAGTTTTTTTGGAGGCTCGTGTTTATGCACGTCAGGCGATAAAAAAAGTCTGCCTAATCTATAACCACATTTTTAGTGTAGTTAGACAGACCTTTATTATTAGATTCTAATCTTTTTATTCGTGGATATATCCATCATCCTTGATGTTCC
>JAFOZN010000206.1 GCA_017391185.1 Alistipes sp.
GCTGACCTGCTTTACAACCTGCTCCTGCAAAACGATATTCTCGGCCACGCACTCCTTCACACCCGTAGTCTCACCCATAAACAGGAGCGAATCACCCTCATTGAGTGATGCCGACTCGACCAAAATCTCAGCCACAGAGATCTTCTTGAAGAAGTTGGTAATCTTACCCACATAGACCTTACGCTCGGTAGCCGAAGAGCCGTAGTGTGAGGTATGCTCCGCCATAGGACGACCAGCATAATAGCCCTCCCAGAAGCCACGATTGAATACCGTCATGAGCTTTTGCTTCAAGCTCTCGGCAAACTCGGCATTATACTCGCCACGCTCCATAGCACGGAGTGCCGCATCGTAGCTCTCCACCACACGCTTGACATACTCTCCGCCACGCGCACGTCCCTCGATCTTCAAGACACGCACACCTGCCCCGATAAACTTATCCAGAAAATCTATCGTACACAAATCCTTGGGCGAGAGGATATAACGACCATCGATGGCAAGTTCGCGCCCCGTCTGCATATCCTTAATCTGATATTTACGGCGACAAATCTGACGACAAGCACCACGATTGGCCGAGCAACCCTCCTCGTGCTCACTCAGGTAGCACTTACCCGATATGGACATACACAACGCTCCGTGAGCAAACATCTCGATACGCACCAACTCACCACGAGGACCCACGATCTGATTCTCCTCGATCTCACGCGAGATATGGGCAATCTGCTCCAAGCTCAACTCTCGCGCCAAAACCACCACATCGGCCCACTGGGCATAAAACTTTACAGCCTCGGCATTAGAGATATTACATTGGGTGGAGATATGCACCTCCATACCCACTCGGCGAGCATACATGATGGCGGCAACATCGGCAGCGATGATAGCATCAACACCCTCAGCCGCCGCGCGGTCTATCACCTCGCACATGGCCTGCATCTCGTTGTCGTAGAGCACTGTATTGACCGTAAGGTAGCTCTTAACACCCGCTGCGCGAGCTATACTCACTATCTCGGCAAGATTATCCAAAGTGAAATTCACCGAAGACTTTGCTCGCATATTCAAGACTCCCACTCCGAAGTATATAGCATCGGCACCCGCCTCGATAGCGGCATGCAACGACTCCATACACCCTACGGGAGCCATAATCTCTATATCTTTACGTTTGATATTCATTTTCTAAACCTTCTCCTTATTTTTTTCTACCCATCAAATTCTGAGCATAGGCTCTCAGATACTCGGTGCGCTCGGTTGGTATATCAAGCGTATCCAAGATGGAGAGCGCGCGCTCGAAACGCACTGCGATCTGCTGATTGATAACCTTCGGAACATCATACTTGTCATAGACGGCCTTCACTCGCTGGATTTTCTCCTCATCCGAAAGAGTCTCATCCAAATGAGTATGACGCAACACCTCACGATCCTCCTCCGTAGCGCGACTCATGGTATTGAGCATCAAGCAGGTCTTTTTACCCTCCAAAATATCGCCTCCGATACGCTTGCCCAACTCCTCGACCGTACCGTAGCTATCCAACAGATCATCCTGCAACTGGAAGGCCAAACCAAGCTCCAAAGCATAGCGATAAATCTTACGACAATCCTCCTCCGATGCGTTGCCTATAACAGCACCAATCATAGCTGAGCCCGCAAGCAGAACTGAGGTCTTGAGCTCGATCATATTCATATACTCAGCAACGGCCACCTTCTGAATCTTCTCGAAATCCATATCATACTGCTGGCCCTCGCAGACCTGCAAAGCCATAGGGGTAAAGATATCCAAGATGCGGGCAAGTTTATCCTCTGGCACACCACGCAAGAGCTTATAGGCCTCGATCATCATAGCATCGCCCGACAAGATAGCTACATTGCTACCCCACTTGGCATAAACCGATGGCTTGCCTCGGCGCACAACGGCATTATCCATGATATCATCATGCAGAAGCGTGAAGTTGTGGAACATCTCCACCGCCAAAGCCGCAGGCATAGCATCGGTAACATCGCCACCAAAGGCCTCACACGCAAGTAAAAGCAACACAGGGCGAATACGCTTGCCACCGCCCGACATAGCATAAATAATCGGATTATAGAGCAATTCAGGCTCCTCAGGGAGCTGCATCTGAGCCAAATAATTTTCAAATAAATCGAGGATCTGATCGTTGTTTCTCATCGCTTGAATACTATTTTTTGTTGTTCATGCCCCAAATTTAAGAAAAAGTTTGAAGAAAAAGAATTTTATTCTTAACTTTGACTCACTAATGAACACAGATATTTATTTTTTAATTTAACCATAAACTACCAAAACATTATGAAAAAATTGGCTATGGGTATCGATATCGGCGGAACAAACACTGCGTTTGGTCTTGTTGATGAGGAGGGTACCGTATTTTGTGAGTCTGTAATTTCTACCGAGAAGTACAAGAAGTTTGACGACTACGAGAATTATATCTCTGCACTTTGTGAGGCTATGCACGCACTTATCGGTAGCGTATCTTTTGAGTTTGAGTTGATCGGTATCGGTATCGGCGCACCTAACGCCAACTACCATACAGGCATGATCGAGGCTCCAGCAAACCTCTGGAAGTTCCGCGATGATGAGCCTAATCCAGACGAGTCACGCCGTATGTTCCACTTCGTGGATGATATCAAGAAGTCATTCCCAGGCGTAGAGGTAGCTATCACAAATGATGCTAACGCTGCGGCTATCGGTGAGGGCGTATTCGGTAACGCTAAGGGCATGAAGGATTACGCTGTGATCACTTTGGGTACAGGCCTTGGTTCAGGTATCGTGAGCAACGGTGAGATGATCTACGGTCATGACGGTTTCGCTGGCGAGTATGGTCACATCATGGTTGACAGCCGTTCGACAGGTCGTGACTGCGGTTGCGGTAGAAAGGGTTGCTTGGAGGCTTACGCATCGGCTACAGGTATCAAGCGTACCGCTTTTGAGTTGATGGCTAAGATGAGCAACGACAGTGAGTTGCGCGAGATCCCTTACTCTAAGTTCGAGGCTGTGATGTTGTCAACTGCTGCCGACAAGAACGACCCTATCGCACTTGAGGCATTCCGCTTCACAGGTGAGGTTTTGGGTAAGGCGTTGGCTGACTTGGTGGCTACAACATCTCCTGAGGCTATCATCCTCTTCGGTGGTTTGGCTAAGGCTGGTAAGTATATCTTCGAACCTACTAAGTGGTACATGGAGGAGCATATGATGGCTACTTTCAAGAACAAGGTTAAGCTTCTTCCTTCTGGTATTCAGGGCAAGAACGCCGCTATCCTCGGCTCTTCAGCTTTGATCTGGCAGAAGATTAAATAAGTAATATCTATTATAGTGTAAATGCCCAACCCGTTTGAGCAGGTTGGGCATTTTCTTTTTTTTAATACGATTCAAATGAAGAAACTACTACTATTTTTAACACTCCTGTTGCCTGCATCAATTTGGGCACAGAGCGCAGCCGTAAAGAAGATCCAGCAGATGGCCAAAGAGGACAATCAGGTGATGAAGCATCTGGACATTCTCTGCAACCGCTTCGGCGGACGTGTAGCAGGCTCTGACGCCTACGAAAATGCCGCCGAGTGGGCTATACAATGCTTCGAGAAGTGGGGCTTGGAGGTCACCACCGAGGAGGCAGGTCAAACCAGCGTAGGTTTTAACCGTGGTGGCTGGTGGGGCTACCAGACAGGCGAGGAGCAGCACACGCTCCACTTCGTCACTCCATCCTACACCTCAGGCACCAAAGGCCCTCAGAAGGGTCATGTCGTGATCGAGCCTCGCACAGCCGAGCAGGTGGCGCGCGTCAAGCACCTCCTGAAAGGCTCGTGGGTGCTTCTCAACGGCCACAACCGCGGCTGGTCATTCGGCTACGGTCCTTGGTGGGACAACAAGCGCAAGGAGATCATCACCGCCAATGCCGAGGCTGAGAAGTGGAATCGCCAGCACGCAGGCGAGGATGGCGAGCGCAAGCCTATCGATGACGACACCGCGCCACTGTTCTACAACGAGATGGTCGAGGCGGGCATCTTGGGCTTCGTGCAGAAGGGCACAACCCCTCTGACTGCGCTCTACGACCGCGATGTTATCGGCCACAACATCCCATTCGACTCGCTCCCTACGGTGCCGAACATCATCCTCGATGAGTACCAGTTCGACCATATCTACCGCATGGCTAAGGAGCGCCGCCACGTGGAGCTCAATTTCGACATCCGCAACCACTTCAAGCTCGGCCCTGTCAAGTACCACAACATCATCGCTACGATCAAGGGCTCGAAATACCCCGATGAGTATGTCTTGGTGGGAGCGCACTTGGACGCCTTCGATGTTGCTACGGGCGGTGTCGATTGTGGATCGGGCGTGAGCGTGGTGATGGAGGCTGCGCGCATGATTTCGCAGTCGGGCGCAAAGCCAGAGCGCACCATCGTCTTCATCCTCTTTGCTGCCGAGGAGTTTGGCCTCATCGGCTCACAGGCGTGGCTGAAGGCGCACCCCGACAAGGCCGACAAGATCTCCAACATGTTCAACCGCGATGGTGGCCCTATGCCTTACACCTCGTTCTCGGCGCCCAAGTCGCTCGTGAAGGAGTACGAGAAGATTGCCGAGCCTATTCAGGAGCTCTACCCCGACTACAACTTCACCATCCGCGAGCTTGAGCCACGCCAGAAGCCCACAGAGCTTGGTGGCAACGATGCTTCGACCTTTGCCGTTGCGGGCATCCCTGCCTTGCAGATGAGCGAGTGGACCGATGTCAAGGGCTACGGCTTCAGCTATGGCGAGATTTGGCACACCGAGCGCGACACCTACCAGAAGAGCATCCCCGAATATCAGGAGCAGGCCGCCACAGCCATGGCATTGATGGTCCTCGGCACGGCCAACCTCTCGAAGAAGCTCCCCCGCGAGGAGGTATATAAATAATATTAAATATAATGTATCCTGCGCATGTGAGTTATTGGCTTAAACATTCCACACATTGATTGAAATAACATTTTTTTGACCAAATTAGGTCGTGTTTTTGAGCCGAATTTGCACTACTATCAAAAAAAAGAGCAAAAAAATTATACACATGTTTGGAAAAAAAATATATTTATCATACTTTTGCGTTAAGATTGTCCCCGAAATAATCGGTGGACAGTGCAGTATATACAGCTAAATAACATTAAACCAGAGTGTTAAGACATTAGACAACCCCTTAGTTTACTTTACCGCCAAGCGTAGCGGTGATGTAAAACTTGTTATCGCTTATCCATTTTAGCGGATTTACCGATATCAAAGGGAGCATAAAAAAGAAATAACCTAATAACTGAAACCGAGAGATAAGAAAAAGCGAGAACGTAAACCCCAAGTGAAATAACTGGTCCAAGGACCTTATTATACACGAAAACAATTTTACAACAAATTATTCATCAATTAACTAACACAAACAAAGAAATCATGAAAAGATTTATGATGGCTGCAGCGCTTTTCGGTGCAATGACATTGGGAGCCTGCGTTGACAATCAGGAGTCACAGTCAGTAACTGACATCCGTGACGCTAAGACAGAGGAGCTTAAGAGCCAGGCTGCGTTGAACAACGCTGCGGCAGAAGCTACTAAGATTATGGCAAATGCTGAGGCTGCATTGAAGAATGCACAGGCTGAGGTAGAGAAGGCTACTGCTAAGCAGATTGAGGCTCAGACTGCACTTTTGGAGGTTGAGGCTGAGTTGGCTGCTGTAAAGGTAGAGCTTAAGGAGGCTGAGTTGGAGGCTAAGGTAGCTGAGTTGGAGGCTTTGAAGGCTGAGTATGAGCAGCGTATCACTGAGGCTCAGGCTGCTATCGCTAAGGCTGAGGCACAGTTGGAGATCGATTTGGCTAAGGCAGAGTACGACTTGCTCGTACAGCAGAAGGACGTTATCACTGCAGCTAAGAACCTTGAGTCAGCTCAGAAGATTCACTACATGACTCTTTACAACACATACGCTAACGCTGTAAAGACTTTGAACGGCGCTCGCGTTGAGTTGATGGAAGCTAGCTTGGATTATGTTGAGACAGAGGAGGAGTTGATCAGCGCTAAGGAGTCAGCTTTGAACACAATCGAGTACTACAACCAGGCTATCGCTGAGTATGAGGATAATATCGCTTACTACGAGGCTAAGAAGGCTCTCTTCGAGGAGTATGTTACTTTGACTGACGCTGAGTTGGAGGCTAAGATTGCTGAGTTGGAGGCTGAGTTCGATCCAGCTAACACTAACTTGACATTGGCTACATTGGCTTACGACCGCTACTGCGAGGCTAACCCAGAGCCAGAGTTCCCAGAGGCAGTTGAGGAGTATATGAACAAGATGTATGCATTTATCAACAACCCAGAGAGTACCCCAATTAACTACGGTAGTAAGTATTGGGATCCTGCTGCAGGTATTAATATGCCTGAGATTTACTATAACAGCGAAGTTAATGCACTCGGTTATGACGTAGTAGCAGATCACACATGCGAGTCAAAGTTCGTTGCTTTGGTAGAGTTCACTTTGGGACAGGGTGCATGGGATGCTAACGATACACTCCCATACACATGGACTTCTGTTGAGCACGAGAACGGTGAGTGGTACGAGACTTATGCACCATCTAACGCTTGGACTATCAACGAGGAGAACTTCGATGATTATTTGAAGACATTGGCTAAGAAGCTTGAGAAGAACAATGACACTGAGGCAATCGAGGCTTTGAAGAAGACTTTGAAGGAGATTGTAGAGGCTGCTGAGGCTGAGGATGGCGTTTACGCTCGTCACGCTGCTGCTCTTGAGGCTTACAACAAGGTTCCTGAGACACAGGCTGCTGCTAAGAAGGCTGCTGAGGATACAAAGGCTGCATATGAGGCTGCTGTAAAGGCTAAGGAGACTGGCCGTGCAGATGCTGACGCTCTTCACAAGAAGACTTCTGCATTGAACAACGAGAAGAACGCTTTGTACGCTGCATGGCAGAAGGCTTTGCAGGAGCTTGCTAAGGATGACAAGAACGAAACTCTTGTAGCTGCTGCTGCTGAGGCTTTCGCTAAGTACGATGCTGCAAACAAGGCTTACACTGAGGCTGCTAATGCATGGCAGGCTGCTGAGAAGGCTTTGGCAAATGCTGACGAGACTATCGCTGAGGCTAAGGCTGCTGCTGATGAGGCTGCTGCTGCTGCTACAGAGCAGGCTTTGGAGCAGATCGCGACTGACGCTAAGGCTGCATTGGATGCACTTTGCGCTGAGAAGGAGTCTACAGAGAATACTATCGCTCGTCTTGAGGCTCAGATCGCTGCTGGTGGCTACAATCCATACAACATCGAGGACTACGAGACTGCTGTTGCTTGGTATGAGTCTTTGAAGGAGGGTGCTGCAATCGCTGCTGACGAGAAGACTTACGAGGAGATCAACGCTTACTGGCCAGCTCACTTCGAGTCTGAGGAGTACATCGCTTACGCAGAGGCAACCGAGGCTTACTATACAATTTTTGCTGAGATCGAGGCATTGGAGGATGCATACGCTGCTGACGATGACTACGAGAGCTATGTAAACCTCTACGCTGCTCAGATTAAGCAGAATAACGATAACATCGAGTCTGCTAAGGCTGCAATCGAGGCTATCGAGGCATTGATCGAGCTTGGTGAGTTGACAGGTGAGGTTGCTTTGGAGGAGGCTCAGGCTGTAATCGATCAGCTCGAGCTCAAGGTTGCTGCTGCTCAGAAGGAGGTTGACGAGGCTAAGGCTAAGTTGGACGCTGCATTGGCAGAGTAATTTGAAAACAAGAAACGGCTAAAAAAAATAAATAATGAAGATTAAAAAGCTTTTATTATCAGCCGTTCTACCCATATTATGTCTTACAACTGTTGCTGCTCA
>JAFOZN010000207.1 GCA_017391185.1 Alistipes sp.
AACGAGCAGAACTACCACTTCCAGGTTTTGAAGCTCGTTCTCAAGAAGTTGGGCTACGAGTGGAGCGACAATATCTACCACCTCTCTTACGGTATGGTTGAGCTTCCTGAGGGTAAGATGAAGTCTCGTGAGGGTACTGTTGTTGATGCCGATGATTTGATTGAGGATATGGTTGATACAGCTCGTGAGATGTCTCAGGAGTTGGGCAAGTTGGATGGTTGTTCAGAGGCTGAGGCTAATGAGGTTTGCCGTATGGTAGGTCTTGGTGCGCTCAAGTATTTTATCTTGAAGGTTGATCCTAAGAAGACCATGCTCTTTGATCCACGCGAGTCTATCGACTTCAACGGTAATACAGGCCCATTCATCCAGTACACCCATGCCCGTATCTGCTCAGTTTTGCGTAAGGCTGAGGAGGCTGGTATCGACTATAAGGGTAGAGCTGATGTAGAGTTGCTCTCTGAGGAGGTTGAGCTTATCAAGGCCATCACTGAGTTCCCTGCCGTAGTGGCTTCTGCGGGTGAGAACTTTGCTCCATCGGTGATTGCGGCATATGCTTATGATTTGGCTAAGAGCTTCAATGGTTACTACCATGACCACTCTATCCTTCGTGAGGAGGATGAGGCTAAGCGTAAGATGCGCTTGCAGTTGGCTTCAGAGGTTGCGTTGGTTATCCGCCGCGCGATGAAGCTTTTGGGCATTGATGTTCCACAGCGTATGTAATACTAAGGTTATGAGAAGAGACATTATCCTAATCCTTGCTATCATGCTTTTGGGAGCATGTTCGGGTTCGGGTGTGAGTGAGAAAGCAACCTTTACCAATCCTGTTGTTGATCGAGATGCTCCCGATCCTACTGTTGTGCGAGCTGAGGACGGCTCCTATTATATGTATTCTACCCAGCGAGATGGTAATCTGCCGATCTACAAATCTAAAGATATGATCTCTTGGGAGTATCTTGGTGGAGCTTTTCGCCGTGGTGAGGTGCCACGCTTTGTTCCTCGTGCAGGTATCTGGGCACCAGATATCAGCCGAGTAGGGGATAAATATGTGTTGTATTTCTCTATGTCAACATGGGGTGGCGAGTGGACTTGTGGTATTGGTCGTGCGGTATCTGATAAGCCAGAAGGACCGTTTACCGATTCTAAGTTCTTGTTCGACTCGAAGCTTATCGGCGTGCAGAACTCTATCGATCCTATGCTCTTTCAAGAGGATGGCCGTTGCTATTTGGTGTGGGGTAGTTTCCACGGAATATATCTCGCAGAACTTACCGAGGATGGCTTGGAGTTGGATGATATCCATAATATCCACCGTATAGCAGGCTCAGCATACGAGGGTAGCTATATCCACTATCGCAAGGGTTATTACTACCTCTTTGCATCGGTGGGTGCTTGTTGTGAAGGCTTAAAGAGTACCTATAAGACAGTTGTTGGCCGTAGTAAGTCATTGTATGGCCCTTATGTAGATAAGCAGGGTAGAAAGATGCTTGATAATTACCACGAGGTTCTGCTTGAGGGAGATGATAATGTCAAAGGCCCTGGTCATGACTCTCAGATTGTCAAGGATGACAAGGGTGCGGATTGGATCTTCTATCATGGTTATGATGTCAAGCAGCCAAACGCGGGTCGTAAGATGTATCTCGGACGTGTTAGATGGAACTTGAGTCGTTCGCGCGCCTTCTGCATGGTAGGGGTATCCTTGGGGAAATGGATATTGCAGAGCGCTTCGCTCAGGCGCATGAGGTGGTAGCGTTGCACCAGATCCATGCCAAGCGTATCCACCATACCCTGCTGCTGGAGCTCGGGTATGAGGTGCGCGATGATGGTGCGGAGGGCTTTGGAGTTGAGCCCTGCGCGTTTCATAGGTTCGGTGGTGTTGTAGTGCGGTTCGAGCCCCTGCATGAGCTCGGGTTGCACCTTCGTCATAGGCGTGAGCTCGGGGTGGACGAAATTGTACTGGTGATTGAAACGCGAAGGTTTGCCAAAAAGCAAGTACTGCACATTGCGCTCCAGT
>JAFOZN010000021.1 GCA_017391185.1 Alistipes sp.
CCCTCGTGAGTGTGTTGCCACTGTGTTGGTTAAGTCGGCTGACGTAGAGTCTGCATTGGCTATGGTAGCTGAGTTTGAGCAGGTAGCTCAGGCTGAGTTTGCGGGTATCGAGGACTCTATCTCAATCAAGGCTCAGAAGACGGCTCCAGCTACTCAGATTATCCCATGTGCGTTGGCTAAGGCTCTTATGGCTGCTATGGTGGCTTGCCCCGATGGCGTGGATAAGATGTCTATGGCGATGGAAGGCTTGGTGCAGACCTCAAACAATATGGCTCGTGTAGTATCAGATGGTAGCTCTATCAAGGTTCAGACTCTGGTGCGCTCATCTGTTCGCTCTGAGAAGGAGGCTTTGGCAGATGCGATTAAAGCTACTTTGGAGTTCGCAGGTTTCGATGTGGTTTTGTCGGGTAGCTACGATGGTTGGAATCCAAATATGGAGTCTCCAATCTTGAAGGCTATGCTCTCTTCTTATGAGGCTCTCTATGGTAAGCGTCCTGCCGTGACAGCGATCCATGCGGGTTTGGAGTGCGGTATCATAGGCTCTAACTACCCAGGTTTGGATATGATTTCGTTTGGCCCTACAATCTGCTATCCTCACTCTCCAGACGAAAAAGTTGAGATCGCATCAGTAGAGAAGTTCTACGATTTCTTGTTACATACACTCGCAAACGCACCTAAGAAGTAAAGCCGTGTCAGCAGAACAACAAATCATAGATAAGTGGTATGTGATTGTCAATCCCGTTGCTGGTTCTGGCAAGGGCTTGGAGGATCTACCACTTATTACCAAACTCATCAGGGATAATAATATTCCCTATGAGTTGGTATTTTCGCAACATAAATATCATGTTACGGAACTTACCGTACAAGCCATCAATGAGGGTTATCGCCGTATTATCGCCATCGGTGGTGACGGCACCATCCATGAGGTGGTAAATGGTCTGTTTATCCAGCAGGTTGTTCCAACGGAAGATGTTACCGTTGCCGTTATAGCCGTTGGTACGGGTAACGACTGGATCAGGATGTTTGGTTTGCCGAAGAACTATTCAGAGGCCGTACGCGCCATTGTTGAGGGGCATACCTTCTTGCAGGATGTCGGCGAGGTCTATTACGAGGAGTCTCATTTCTCGCAAAAACGCTATATGGCCAATATGGCTGGAGCGGGATTTGATGCTACCGTAACGCGCCATTATGAGCATTATAAGGCTAAGGGTGAACGAGGAGTTTCGCTCTATGCTAAGGCTGCTTTGAAGGCATACCTCAGATATAAACCTTCGGGTGTGAAGGTGTGGATTGATGATGAGTTGGTTTATAACGATCTGTTATTCAGCCTAAATATCGGTATTTGTAAGTTTAACGGCGGTGGATTTAATCTCTTGCCTGCTGCTGTTGCCGATGATGGATTGTTCGACCTCTCGTTGATTAAACCGTTCCATTGGTGGCACGCAGCTTTCCGCCTGAAGCGCCTTTTCGATGGTCGTATCTATACCATCGGTCATGTTCAGCACTTTAGAGGTAGCAGGATTCGTATCGAATCCACTCCTGATATCCCTGTGCAGGTCGATGGTGAGTTGTTGGGTGGTACTCCGCTTAATCTGAGTATTCGTCATCGTGCGGTGAGGGTTATCGTGACTAAAGAGTTTTTGGAGTAGATATATTTATATATAGGTATTGTCAAGGGGTTGCATAAGTGTATATTTATGCAACCCCTTTCTGGTGTAAGGAAAAAAGGTAATGATTATGATTGATGGTGATTATTCTGTAATCTCTACCTCATCGACCTCTATCACCCAATCAAACAAATCGGAAGCACACTGCTGCTGCATCTGTGTGATTTTAGAGGTGGCAGAGGTATCTGCAAGTATAGCGTTGATGAATTGATTTACGCTTGAAAAAGAGCTATTTACCTTCTGTGCGAAGCATTTGTAGAAATCTCTTTGCTGCTCGTGGGAGAGCTTGTCTGGCAGAACGCCTTGACTCACCAAATAGCGGTACGGATAGAGGTGACGCATATTGTGGGCATCTTCTTGTAGCTCCTCTACGATAGTTGTAATGACAAACATATCTACTGTATCGTTAACATTCGGTATTTGCATAAAAGTTGCATATACGGGATATGCAGTCTCAATGTCCGTAGCTACATCATCC
>JAFOZN010000208.1 GCA_017391185.1 Alistipes sp.
TCGTGGTAGATATCACTATCCCTGATACTCTTAACTCTAAGGAGCGTGAGTTAGTGGAGGCTCTCTCGGAGCAACCTCACTTCAAGGAGGCTGAGAGTGCTGAGAAGCAGAATATATTTGAGCGAATGAAGAATTTCTTCAGATAGGAGTTTTAACGATAAATAGGACTTTAAGTATGTCATTTTTTTCACCACATAAGCGTCACGCTAACCAGTTTAAGTATGTCCCTCGTTATTACGACCCCGTAAAGGAGGCTCGTGAGCAACGCCGTCAGGAGATGACAGGTCGCCGTCTGGATGATGATCAGGCGGAGCGTAAGCCTGGAGATATGATTCGCGCCAAGCGCGAGGCCAGAGAAGCAGCCAAGTCAAAGCGTCTTAGGTCGAATCGTACGGCTCGTTATGTGAAAATGTTGGGTTTGGTGGCTTTGGTTTTGGCTCTCATGTGGTTGGGAAACTCTCTGTTGGAGGTATTCTCTATGGCCAGCAGACAACATGGTACTGTGCCTACGCAGGCTGAGCGAGAGATTGAGGAGTTTAACCCAGAAGCTCCGATTATTATCGTGCCCAACGATTATCAGGAGGGCGATGAGCTTGTGATTGAGGATATTGAGCTAAAGTAATGTAAAACGAAGCCTAAGATTTTTCGTTAAGATAGATGGAGAACAAGATACGACTTCTACCCGAGATTGTGGCTAATCAGATCGCTGCAGGAGAGGTGGTGGACAACCCCTCATCTGTGGTGAAGGAGATGATGGAGAATGCCATTGATGCAGGAGCTAAGTCGGTGACAGTAAATTTCCGTAATGCTGGTTTGGAATTGATCCAGATTATAGATGACGGTTGTGGAATGTCCCCGATGGATGCCCGTATGGCATTTGATAGACACGCTACGAGTAAGATTAAGTCTTTCGAGGATGTCTATCGATTGCAGACTTTCGGCTTTAGAGGGGAGGCTTTGGCATCCATAGCTGCTGTGGCGCAGGTGGAGTTGCGTACACGTCAGGCAGAGGATGAGGTGGGTACGGTGACCATCGTCAATGGAGGAGAGTTTGTCTCACAGACTCCTACGATGTGCCCTGTTGGTTCTCAGTTCTTCGTAAGAAATCTATTCTATACTGCTCCTGCTCGCCGTAAATTCAACGGGGATAGGAGTCGTATGGTGACCGATATCAAAAAGGAGTTTAGACGTGTGGCTCTGTGTAATCCGCAGGTCAGATGCGAACTCATGTCCAACGATATGCCTATCATTACGCTTTCGGCGGGGACACTCTCGGAGCGTATTATAGATGTGGTGGGACGTCATATCAAGACCAATCTGCTGGAGGTTGATGTCGATACTACCATCGTCAAAGTAAAAGGCTATGTAGGTCGTCCATCGGCAGCCAAGCAGAAAAATGCAGAGCAATATCTATTTGTGAATGGACGATATTTCCGTTCGCCTCAGCTCTATCGCTCGATTATGCGTGCCTATGAGAAGTTGATCCCTGAGAATTGCTCGCCATCATATTTCTTATATCTTACCGTAGATCCAGAGAGGGTAGATGTTAATGTCTCGCCCCACAAGACCGAGGTTAAGTTTGCTGATTCTGAAGATGTGAATCAGATTGTGACTGCGGCTGTGCGTAGTACGCTGGCTAAGAGCGGAAGTTTGGGTATGATGGAATTTGAGAAGCCTGAGGTGGAGATTCCTGTCTTGGAGAGTGGTCATACTTTCTATAGTGAGCCTGCCGTGGCCTCAATCGAGGGGTATAATCCTTTTAGTGAAGGTTATGCAGATGTGGCAGAGCTAAACGAGAAGGATTCATTCGATGTGATGAATGATAGTAAGCCTTCTTCGGTTTCGAGGGGAGGTAGTACTACTAATTATAAGGATATTCCCGCAAGGTTTAACCCCTCAGATATGGGCATAGAGCAAAGGAGTGTAGAATCAGCCTTAAGAGATGTGCCTTGGTCGAATATTTCATTGGAGAGCGAATTTAATCAACCTATAGCTTCGTCTATTATAGAGAGTCAGGTAGAGTATGTGGATATTCCCTCTTCGGGTTTTGATTTGAGTAACTTGGCAGGCGAGGAGGGTGAAGAGAGCTCCTTTGAGTATGTAGCTTCATCATTCCAACAAGAGATTACGCATGATCAGGCGCTCTCGTTCGAGGAGGTGTTACCTTTGACAGGTGGTTATGCGGTGGCTATGGCCGAAGCACGTAGCATGATCGTTGACCTAAGGCGAGCCAAAGAGCGAGTCCTCTATGACGGATATATGGCGATGCTGAGTTGTGGATCGTGCCCATGTCAGCAGTTGCTCTTTGCTGAGACTCTGATTCTTCAAATGGAGGATTATGATCTGCTGAGCGAGAATGAAGTTGAGTTCTCGGCTTTGGGTTTTGATCTTGAACTTCAGGGTGAGGGTAAGGTAGAGTTGCGAGGTATCCCATCTTCGGTGATGGGCGAGCAAGCTGATAAACTTATCTATGAGTTGCTCCGTGAGTTGGAGTCAAATGCAGATTTGGGCAGACATCTTCACTCGCGTATGGCTCAAGTGATGGCTCGCCGTGGTTCTGCTATATCGTCTCGTAGCTTGAGTAAGGCTGAGGTAATGGAGCTACTTGGCAGATTGTGCGAGTGTGATAATTATAGTTTCTCGCCATCGGGTAAGCCGATTATGGTGGAGTTGACACAAGAAGATATAAAGGCGAAATTGAGTTAAAGATTTAGATATAAGGATTTATGTATTTGCAACGAAATATGACACCTCCGGTGGTCAAGAATCTCATTATAGCCAACTGCGTTGCGCTGTTGGCCACTACGTTGTTGCCTTTTGGTGATGATATAATAGCCAAGTTCGCGCTCTTCAATGTGGAGAGTCCGTTCTTTCATAGCTATCAGATATTCACCTATATGTTTTTGCATGGAGGAGTATCACACCTCTTCTTTAATATGTTTGCTTTGTGGATGTTTGGCCGTACGTTGGAGTATGAGTTAGGCTCGCAGAGATTCTTGACATATTATATGGTGTGTGGTATCGGAGCAGCCTTGTTGCAGTTGGGTGTCGGTTATGCCGAGTATATGCACGCATTAGATGCCAACGGTATGATGGGCGCAAGATATTTGTTGCAGATTCCGACCGTGGGAGCTTCTGGTGCGGTGTATGGTCTGTTGCTCGCTTTTGGAGTCTTACACCCTAATAATGTGATTATGCTTATCTTCCCGCCTATTGCTATGAAGGCAAAATGGTTTGTATTGGTGTACGGTCTTTTGGAGCTATTCTTCGGCGTGTCTGGATATCAGGCGGGTGTGGCACATTTTGCACACTTGGGAGGTATGTTGTGGGGCTTGGGCTTGCTACTTTGGTGGCGCAAGAGTCGTAAAATTTTCTTCTAAACGATGGCTGAGTATTATCGTACTACATATACGACCGAGAGGCGTCAGAAGAGATCACGCTCTATAGTGGGGACATTGCTCGATGTGGTGATGTTTCTGGTGAGCCTTGTTGTAGTGGGTGCATTCATCTTGACGCTCTTTGTGCCAACGATAGATCCGCGCAATCATGGCTTTTTGTCAACCTTAGGGCATGTCGCTCCATTTGTATATGCGGCACAGGTGGTCATTACGCTCTATTGGGTGGTTAGATGGCGATTGTGGATCGCTGTACCGATGATTTTAATCTCACTTTTTGGTATAGGTGGACTGTCTACTTTCTATAAGATTGAGGTGAGTAGAAGCTATGGCGAGAAGAGCTACGAGCGTTCGGCCTTGAAGATTATGAGCTATAATGTACGTAGTTTTATCGATGATAAGGGTGAACGCCGTTTGGACTCAATTGCGATGTTTGTCAAAAAGGCTAATCCCGATATTTTGTGTTTTCAGGAGATGGGTTTCAGCGAGTTGGCAGACTCGCTGTTAAGACCGTTGCAACCTATGCCCAAGTCGCTCTCAAGGGTGGATTTGAGTCCTGCTATATATAGCCGTTATCCGATTATCAAGGCCCATAGAGTAGATTCGATAAAGAATTTTGTATGGGTGGATATGGTCATCAGAGATGATACCATCCGAGTCTTTAATAACCATTTGCAGTCGGCAACCATTCTGCATGAGGATATCGCCTATATAGAAAATCATGAATATATAGCCGATGAGGAGTGGTCGGAGCTACGCAGTGTGGTGGATCGACTCAGCAAGAATAATAAGTTGCGAGCAGCGCAGGTCGATTCACTCAGAGTGCTGATAGATGCCTCGCCATACCCGACAATTGTGTGCGGAGATTTTAACGACACCCCTGTGTCGTACACCTACCGAAAGATGAGCAAAGGGTTTACGGATGCCTTTAGAGAGGTGGGACGAGGTTTTTCGCATACCTTTAAAGGCTTTTTCGGGATGCTGAGAATCGATTATGTGCTCAGCTCCGATGAGTTTGAGCCACTCTCGTATGAGGCAGTAGATTCAGTGAAGTATTCGGATCACCATCCTGTATTTGTTAGATTGCGTTATAACGGAAAAAATAATTAACCCATATAACTATGATACTTGATTCTTTGAAGAACTCGACTCTGTATGAGTCGCTTCACCCACGTTTTAAGTGTGTGTTTGATTTTATCGAGAGCCACGATTTGGCCTCTATGGAGTGTGGTCGCCACGATATTGACGGCGATAATATCTTTGTCAATGTGCAGGAGTTGGATTTGCGTCCAACATCGGAGGCTCGCTTGGAGTTGCACCGCCGATATATCGATATTCAGGTGCTTTTGCGCGGTGAGGAGGAGCTTTTCGGATGGAGTGAGAAGAAGGATTGCCTAAAGGCTGAGGCTGATTTCGATGAGCAGAAGGATGTGCAGTTCTTTACCGATGTACCACAATGTTTTTATAGCCTGAAAGTTGGTCAGTTCACGATCCTATATCCTGAGGATGGTCATGCACCGATGCTCGGCCAGGGCGCAGTGAAGAAGTGTATCTTTAAGATTGCGATAGATTAGATTCTTCGCCGAAGATCATCATTATACAGAGGTTTTGTCAGATATGGCAAATCCTCTGTTTTTGTTTTTTGGGGGAGGAGGGAGAACTTCGTGGACTAAATGCAGTTGTTTATTGAAAAAATAAGCCTGCCTAACCAATTACGTTAGACAGGCTTATTAGAGTCTTACTTTTTCAAGTATTTATCCAGCCAACCGAAGAACTCGCGGTTCCAGACCATTGAATTCTGAGGTTTGAAGACCTGATGAGCTTCGTTCTCAAACTCTACTAAACGAGAGTCAACTCCCATGAGACGTGCTGCGGTGAATGCCTGCAGGGATTGAGTGTAAGGGATGCGGAAGTCAAACTCACCTGTAATGATCATGATTGGAGTATCCCAATTCTGAACAAACTTGTGAGGTGAGTTGGCGTAAGAACGCTGAGCGATCTTGTTCTCCTTGTCCCAATAGTTGCCACCGTAGTCGTGGTTGATGAAGAAGAGCTCCTCGGTCTCACCATACATAGACTCAAAATTGAAGATTCCGCAGTGTGAGATAAATGCCTTGAAACGCTTCTGGTGGTGTCCTGCCAGATAATATACTGAGTAGCCTCCGTATGATGCGCCAACACAACCCATGCGCTCCTCATCACTCCAAGGCTCCTTGGCAACTTCGTCAATAGCAGCCAAGTAATCTTGGATGTTCTGGCCTGAGTAGTCACCCGAAATCTGCTCTCTCCACTCTGAGCCAAACGAAGGACAACCACGGCGGTTAGGTGCTACTACAATATAGCCCTGTGCTGCCATAAGCTGGAAGTTCCAACGATAGCTCCAACCCTGTGATACTACGCTTTGAGGGCCTCCCTCGCAGTAGAGTAGTGTAGGATACTTCTTCGTTGGATCGAAATCAGGTGGGAGAATTACCCATGTGAGCATCTCCTTGCCATCGGTAGTCTTGACCATACGCTTTTCAACCTTACCCATCTTTACATTGTCATAGACATGGGCGTTGATGTTAGAGAGCTGGGTGAGCTTGCCATCTTTGAGGTTGATCTCGTAAAGCTCCTTGTCTGCGCTGATAGTCATCAGTGTAGAGAGGCACTTCTCGCCTGCAATGCTGATCGAAGCGATGTCGTGGTCTCCCGCTGTGATTACCTCTACCTTGTGATCCTTTGTGCTTACCTTGCATACCTGCTGAGTACCATGTATAGGTGAGAGGAAGTAGAGAGTAGAGTTGTCAGTCCAAATTACATTCTGGGCGCTGTGGTCGAAATCAAGTAATTTCGCTTTTTCGAAAGGCTGTCACGTTGTGGCAGCCTTTTTTCTTGACCAAATTTCCGAAATTTGCTATGATATAAGAACCTTTAGTCTATCCAAAGGACTGGCAGATAAGGAGGACCA
>JAFOZN010000209.1 GCA_017391185.1 Alistipes sp.
GGATGCTTCGCATTTTTGAAGCAATCAAAAAGTCTCCGTTTCTTAACAGAAATTTCCTCCTCAGCTCTCGCTCCGCCAATGCTTCTGCCGAGAATGGGGCTTACGCGCGGTAATATTTCTCTCTTATCTTTCAACTCTCATCTTTCATCTTTCATCTTAAATTGCAATGTTCGAGTTATCAACTTTAGAATTTTATTTATTTTAATTAATATTTAAATATTATAAATAAGTAATAATAAATATAATAGCTGTTGATAGTGTTTATAACTTTTTTTAAAAATAATTTCCAACATCAATTAACACTCTTTCAACTTTTTCTCGGTGTGAGGTTTTGCTTTAATATCAATCATTTATTTTATTTTAAGGTCTATTTTTGAGAGTATCAACATTTGGTTTTTCAACATCTCAACACCCAATTTTTATTATCATTTCAGCTCCGAAAAAGGATGATAAAGAGTGTGAAAAAATTTGATAAAAAGCGGCATAAAAATTTGGTCATTCACTACCCCATATCAATTTCAAGTAGTTAGAATTTCCACGATTTTTCGTTATGAAAATTTATTAAAAATTATTTAAAACTTTTCATCAACCTATCAACACCTTTCAACGTGGTTATCAACATAGGTTTTTAACAATGCTCTAAGTTTGTGTTGAGAGTCTATTTTGGAGTAGTTTTTTGAGGTTGTTTTATATTTTTATAACTTTATAAATAAGTGAAAATAAGATAGTTATAATACTTTTGTTGATAAAATAGATAAAAACATACCCACACGCTATAAATTGATGGTAGAGATGCCATTCATCGGATGATAAATCATCCTCTGTGGCATGACGCAGGCGTTACGCCTGTTTTATTATTAGATATCTCTCTTATCTTTCATCTCTCCACTTTCATCTTTCATCTTTCATCTTTCAACTCTCCTCTTTCCTAAAAAACTCCAAACTCAAAAAAGGAATAATTTTGAATTTTGAACTGACGCTGCGGAGCGAGAGCAGAGGGTGCTTGCACACTTTGCTGAGCCGCGAGGAAGAAACGCCGATTCACTCGGCGTAATTTTGCTTTTTGAATTATTAATATGTATCTTTGCGCAAAATTAAAGATTTATATGGCAGATAGTTCTATTCTCTTGCGCCTTGACGGTCTTAAGCTCAAATATGAGGAGACAGCGCAGAAGCTCACCGACCCTGAAGTTATTGCAGACGTAAAGCAGTTTGTGCAACTGACTAAGGAGTATAAGGAGTTGGAGCCTATTATCGAGACTTCGGAGCGTTATCGTACCGCAATCGCTAATCTTGCCGAGGCTAAGGATATCTTGGCTAACGACAAGGATGAGGAGATGCGCGAGATGGCTCGTATGGAGATCTCGGAGTTGGAGCCTCAGTTGGAGCAGATGGAGGAGGAGATTAAGCTCCTCTTGATTCCGAAGGATCCTCAGGATGATAAGAATGCGATTCTTGAGATTCGTGGTGGTACGGGCGGTGATGAGGCTGCGATTTTCGCGGGTGACTTGTTGCGTATGTACACCAAATATATCGAGTCTAAGGGCTGGCGTTATGAGATCACATCATTCTCTGATGGTGCAGCGGGCGGCTATAAGGAGGTTGTGCTGAAGGTTACAGGCCAGAGCGTATATGGTACTTTGAAGTATGAGTCGGGAGTTCACCGCGTGCAGCGTGTGCCTCAGACCGAGACTCAGGGAAGAGTTCACACCTCGGCAGCTTCGGTGGCAGTGTTGCCAGAGGCTGAGGAGTTCGATGTGGAGATCTCGATGAACGACATCCGTAAGGATATCTTCTGTGCTTCGGGCCCTGGTGGTCAGTCGGTGAATACCACATATTCGGCTATCCGCCTCACGCACATCCCAACAGGTATCGTGGTGCAGTGTCAGGATCAGAAGTCACAGCTCAAGAACTTCGATAAGGCTTTCGAGGAGTTGCGTACACGTGTCTTCAACCTTGAGTACTCGAAGTATCTGGATGAGATTGCATCGAAGCGTAAGACAATGGTATCTACGGGTGACCGTTCGGCAAAGATTCGTACCTACAACTATCCACAGGGACGTATCACCGACCACCGTATTAACTATACGATCTATAACCTCTCGGCATTTATGGATGGTGACATCCAAGATTGTATCGATCACTTGATCGTAGCCGAAAACGCCGAGCGATTGAAGGAGAGCGAGTTGCAGTAAGACAAAAGGTGCTGACCGAAAAAAGGTTAGCACCTTTTTAATTTTGAATTTCCCAATGCTTCTGCCGAGATTGGGAAATTCAAGATGAAAGATGAAAGTTGAAAGATGAAAGAGGAAAGAGGAGAGAGGAAAGTTGAAAGTGGAAAGTGGAAAGAGGAAACACGTCATGCCACCGAGCCTGATAAGGCGAGGAATGGAATCTCTAACGGTATATTCTGAGTGTAGAGATGCCATTCAGCTCTCGTTTCACTCGACTGTGGCATGACGCAGGCGTTACGCCTGTTTTATTATTGGATATCTCTCTTCTCTTTCAACTTTCATCTTTCCTCTCTCATCTCTCCTCTTTCAACTCTCACCTGCCTACATATTGGGCTAC
>JAFOZN010000210.1 GCA_017391185.1 Alistipes sp.
ATATCTTGTCTCCAATATCTTCCTAAAAAATCTTTCCTGCTTATTTTCAATTGCTTAATAAGAAAAAATGAAAATACATATTTTATTGTTATTTTTATATGCGCCATGCCACATTTAGCTGTAAGCTGAGGGTCGGAATCTCTACACTAAAGATTTGCCGAGGGAGATGCCATTCAGCACTCGCTTTGCTCGGCTGTGGCATGGCGTGACTCTGCACGACTTTTGCAGGTAATCACACATTTATAACTACCCCTCTAACGCAAAAAAACGAAGCACAATCATCTGAACGATCATGCTTCGCATTATATATAATATATAGTATATTCGTTACCAATTCTCCATACAACGGTCGATAATCTGCATACGCTCGTTGAAGACACGTTTCATGGCCGTAATAGACTCCTCGTATGAGAGATGAGCATCGCCCTTGGTCTGGATAGTCATTGGCCACAAAGCCAAATTCTCCTTAGCAGCATACTTAAGGTACTCAGCGCGCTCGGTGATATATTGAGGAATCTGCTGCAACTGAGGTTTAAGCTCCTTCCAGCGAGCCTTAGCCATAGCCTTCATCTTAGGATTGCGGAAGAGGTAACGATACCACACCGATCCACTCACGTAGAGCGAATTAGCGGCAGGCTGAGCCTCATGGTAGGTAAAATTGAACGTACCATAGTCGAAATCCCAAGTCGGACCAGCAAAGAACTTTCCGCCAACATCTTTATGGAGATAGACACTACCTGGATTGAGAATCTCATGATTGATGCAGGTCTCATAAACAAGCCAATAGTCGATGAACGACATTGGGTCGATATTTTTATTGATGATCTGCTCATACTGCTCGTTGATCTGAGCCTCGGTAGCAGATGGATTCTCCTTGATGGTCATCAGCTGTGCCTCAAGATCTTGGATAAGCCCCTTGATATAGCTAAATTGGGCATCGGTCAAATCCTCCTCATCGGGATATTTCACCAGATAGATAGACTCCTTGCCATATTTGGTGTGATGGAAAGAGGTCTGCCACTGCCACTTAGTAGCGTCAGCATGGAAATCAAACTCCACCAAATAGCCCACCTTGTCGGGAGCCACATTGTTTATCGTAGTACCATCTGCCGCCTCAGGAAGCTCAGTAATGGCCACACGATCCTTATCGACACGCACCTGCTCGCAGAGATAATATGTGCCCGAATATTTTCCATTGTAGACCAACTCCACGTGATGGCCCTTAGGTGCCCACTTCAGAGAGGTCATATCAGAGATACGGTATGCCACATCGTTACGCAACATGGTGATATCGGCATAGTTGGCCAGCATGATCCAACGCTTATGTTTCTTCATGCCGAGGACCTTCTGCTGCTTGGTGAATTTAATGTTGAAGGCCTTCTTATCCCAACCCCAACTCACATTTCCTCGACCACGAAGCTGGAGAGGGACCTCCTCCAAATCATCGAAAGCCCCATTACCCTCGATATGCAGAGAAGCATCCTTCCACTGAGTCTTAGAGGTTATATCTCGATTAATAGGAGTCTGACGAGTAACCGTATTGATATAGACAACAGGCAGGCCAGTGAAATTTATAAATTGCAGAGTGTACTCCTTCTTTTCGCTACCAGAAGTGACGGTATAGATCAAAGGCTGTGTGAAATCATTGGCCGTAACACCGCTTTGCTGAGCTTTGCCATTGACCTTAACATCACCCTCGGCGACAAATGTGGCAACAAGCTGTGTCGGATCGACCAACCCGTCAGTAATATCTGTCGAACGAGCAAGGAAAGTATGTGTATCCTCATCGTAGGTACAATATATATCCTTTTTAAGCTGAGGATTTGCCTGCTTAAGGAAGCTCATCGACACCATACCTGTGGTCAATTCATAATTTTTGAGCGTAAAGGCATTCGAAAAATATGTCTTGGATGGGTTGCTTGTGGTGATACCGATAGATACATTGAGCATGAAATTTTCACCACCGCTACGATCTGCAATTGCCACCTTATAAGTTCCCGATGAGACCTTTGTAACCTTAGACACATACACCTCATTGACATATCGAGTAGTCTGGGCATGGTAGATCTTGACATTATACGAGCCGTTGGCGTATGTGAAATCGGTATCGGCAGGCGAAACCTTAAGCATGACCTCCAAATCTTTACTTGACGATATGGTCTCGGCTCCAGAAGTCTCAACACGTACCTCAACTTTATCTAAAGAAGTAGATGCACCCTCTCCTGACTTAGAACAACCAAAAGAGAAGAAAAGAACAGCGGCGAGTGACAGGCACAATACTATTCGAGCCATTAGGCCAATGCCAACATTTCGGATAATGGGAATCATATAAATTACAATTACAGGTTAGTATTCAATATATTAAAAGATCATAGCGATCGATGTAAAT
>JAFOZN010000211.1 GCA_017391185.1 Alistipes sp.
GGCTATCGACCAGAAGCGTTTTAAACTCTTGGAGCAGACTCTGGATGAGGCGGCCGAGAAGGGTGTTATGGTATATGACATTATGACCGAGCGTTCGGAGGTTAATAACGAGCTTCAGCGTGTGCTGGTCGCTCAACCTGAACTCTTCGGCGAGTTGGAGGAGGGTACGCCCGAAGATCCAGCCATCACCAAAGAGAGCGTTCACCACTTCTTTAAATATGTATCTGGTCAGCCTTTGCGCCGTCCTGAGTGGTATTTCGATGTTGAGCAGCAGGGCGAGGGTTTGGTGGATGTTACTACCCACTTGGTCGATTTGGTGCAGTGCACCGTAATGCCTGAGCAGGAGATTGATTATCAGAAGGATATCAAGTTTACATCAGCCAAGCGTTGGGCTACGAAGATTCCTATCGACAAATATCGTTTGGTGTCGGGTAAGGATGTATATCCCGATTTCTTGCAGAAGGATATCATTAGCGATACTCTGCATGTATATTCCAACGGTGAGATGAATTACCAGTTGCAGGGCGTTAACGTGCGCGTGAGTGTGATCTGGAACTTCATGGCTAAGGTCGGCACAGAGGGTACGGGCGATACTCACTACTCGGTGGTGAAGGGCTCGAAGGCAAATGTGGAGATTCGTCAGGGTGCAGAGCAGGGTTATAAGCCTATGCTTTATGTGGTGAATAAAGGTGCTGATGATGCGGCATTTGAGGCTACATTGAACAAGACTCTGAAATCTTTGGAGAAGCAATACCCTAAGCTCAGCGCCGTAAAGAGTGGCGATAAGGAGTGGCAGATTGTGATACCTCAGGATATTGTCAAGACTCATGAGATGCGTTTCAGCTCGGTGATGCAGGTATATCTGGATTACCTCAAGCAGGGCGAGATTCCAGCATGGGAGCGTTCTCACATGAAGTCTAAGTATTATACCACAACAAAGGCTGTGGAGTTGGCTCGTCAGAATTAATGGGTGAGCTATAGAATGACAAAGGGTGCGAAGCGATTCGCACCCTTTGTTGTAAGAGATTATACTATATTAGAAATAGTATCCCAAACCGATCTGAATATCCTCGACTTTATCCTTGCCTGTCTCGATGCCGATAACCTGACTCTGCTTGAATGCTCCGTTGTAGCGAGCCGAGATAGCGAGCTTCCAGATCTTAACCTCTGCTCCAACAGAATAACCCATAGTAGGATTCTTGATGCTCCACTTGACGCCGTCCATCTCTCCGCCTGTGTTGGTCATAAGCAAAAAGTTAGGGCCTGCCTGAATAGCCAATATGCCCAATACGCGAATCTGTGCCAAGATTGGCATGTGCAGTCTGTTGCTCTTGATCTTATCGCCCAATCCGCTAATGTCGAATGAGTTGTGAGAGTAGATCAGCTCAGGGTGTACTCCGAAGATGCCCCATGTCATATCTCCCTGAATACCGCCATACCAACCTGTGTTGGATTTCAGGTCAAATTTATAGTTCGATGATAATACATCGGAGAATTTAAAGTTCGTGGTCTGATAGTCCATACCTGCCTTTACTCCGAAACGGAATCGTGGCACAAGACCTGCCGAAGCCTGCGAGCAGATGCATACGGCAACCAAAAGCATAAGTAACTTTTTCATATCATTCAAAGTTTTAAGTTATTTCTCTCTCCTTATATTGATAGTCTCTTCAAGACTATTCCTTTCTCTCTTCTCTCTCTTTTCTCTCTCTTTCCTCTTTCAACTTTCCTCTTTCCTCTTTCCTCTTTCAACTTCCCTCTCTCCTCTCTCCTCTCTCCTCTCGCACCCCAGCTTAGCACTTAGAACCTTTGGCTCCCTTTGCACCTGAGATGGTGTAGTTGAAGATATTCTCCTTGTAGCTTGTGGTCTTAAACGAGGAGTCACGCTTACGCTCAAAGGCGATGCGAATCAAACGCTCGGTAAGCTCTGTAAATGATACTCCGCTTGCCTCCCATAAATAGAATGAGAGCGAACCGGGGATGGTGTTGATCTCATTTACATAGATCTTGCCATCGGCCTGATCAATCATAAAGTCGATACGTGCCACGCCATCGCAATTAAGAGCCTTGAATGTCTCGACTGCTGTGCTACGGATAAATTCCGTAGTCTTCTCTGGCAAGTTGGCTGGAATCTCGCGGATTGTTGAGCGCATACCCTCAGACTGCTTCACAGCACCCTTTGAGCCTTTGCCGCCACCCAGATATTTATCTGCATAGCTCAAAATCTCGCCACTGCGGATAGGAGCCTCACAAACCGAAGCCTCGCACTCGTAGTAGTTACCCAATACCGAGCAGTTAATCTCCTTGAGTTGCTCTACAAGATGCTCTACGATGATGCGCTTGGAGTAAGATACAGCGCTCTCGATGGCCTCCTTTAGCTCCTCGCGGTTGTGTACGGCCGTAATACCCACACTTGAGCCCGAATCAGCGGGCTTCACGATCATCGGATAACCCAATTTAGTCTCCATGCGCCCAATGACCTGCTCCTCTTTGTCAAACCACTCCTTGTCGCAGAACCAAGCGTAGTCGATAACGGGGATACCGCACTCCTTGAGGATCATCTTCATGGTGATCTTGTCCATACCGTTGGCAGATGCCAAGACGTTACATGAGGCGTAAGGGATACCAGTCATCTCGATTGCACCCTGGAACGAACCATCCTCGCAATTTGTACCATGCAGGGCTGGCAGGATGACATCCAACGAGCAGACTACATCACTACCAAAAAGAGATTTCTTAACCTTGTAAAGATTGCTGTCGCCATACGTTGGGTGTAGGCACACCTCTTGGCATGAGGCGTATAGCTTAGCCATGTCTTTATAGTTCTCGCTCTTGCGCAATGTCTGGCCAGTGTACCATTTTCCCTCTTTGGAGATATAGATTGGGATAATCTCATATTTCTCTGTGTCGATGGCCTCCATAGCCTGTATGGCGGTGAGTACCGAAATCTCGTTCTCTACCGAGCGGCCGCCGAAAATTACTCCTACGTTGATTTTACTTTTCATATCTTAGGTCTCTTCTATTTACTATTTAAATGAATCGGGCAAATCATTCTCATACAATATCACATCTCCTGCACGCAGTACCCCCGAAAGATAAGCCGAAGCCTCGGCAAAACTATCAGCGAGGATTATCTTCTCCTCGTCAAATTGAGCATCCCTTAGGCCCATGGTGATAGCCTCGCGGTTGGTCTGATTGACCACGATTGCCAAGTCTGCAGCAGAGGCGATGTCGCTTCCCAACTCGCGATTTAGCTGAGCCTGACGCTCTCCGAGCTCAACAAATCCTGGTGTGACAACAATACGGCGTGCCGTAGCAGGGCGGTTGAAGTGTGCCAACACCTCTAAAGCCATCTTTGCTCCCGTAGGGTTGGAATTATATGCATCGTCAATGATGCTTACACCACCAGCCGTACGCTTCACGCTCAAACGATGCTCTATCTGTTCAATCTGACGCATGGCACGCTTCTGTTGCGAGGCTGGAACCTTCATCAGGTCAGCTACCGCTACAGCCGCCAAGAGGTTGAGAATATTTCCTCTACCCGCCAAATGTGTGGTGTAGGCCTCTCTAATATCTCCTCTCGAATCTATGTCGAATGAGGTCTCTGAAGCAGAATAGTCGATATTTACGGCACGATAGTCGGCATCGTGATTCCTTACTCCGTATGTTATCAAATGTGATTTATGATCTATCGGTTTTCCCGCAATGTGTTCAGAATCAATATTCACTATGCCATACCCATCTGTTGGCAAGGCGTCTATCAACTCAAACTTCGTACGGCGAATGTTCTCTACCGAGTGGAAGGTCTCCAAATGCATCTCGCCAACGGCTGTCACGATACCTATCGAAGGGTGTACCAAGTCGCAAATCTCCTTGATATCGCCCACCTGCTTGGCTCCCATCTCCACGATAAAGACCTGATGATGTGCTTTGAGCTGCTCGCGGATGGTACGCACCACGCCGAGCGTAGTGTTGAAATTACCCGGAGTCATCAAGACGTTGTATTTCTCCGAAAGGATGCGGTAAAGGTAGTGTTTTGTCGAAGTCTTACCGAAACTTCCCGTAACACCGATAATCTTCAGGTCGGGCATCGCGCTGAGCTTACGCTTGGCATCGTTGTAATACCAGCGAGTAATTGATGCCTCCAAAGGCTTGTTCACAAAATTTGCTACGAGCATCACCACAGGCAGAGCCAACATACCCGCACCTATGCTAAGGATCAAATCTGGAACTGATAGGTATGTGATGACGAGTGTTATAGCTGTGAGCAATGCCGCCGTGAGGAATAGTCGCTGAACTCGGTTGGTATAGACAATCGGCTTTTTATATACTATACGTAGTCTGCGTATGGCTTCTGCTACCATACATACGCTCACCGCACTCCATAACCACATCTGCTTCGAGAAGAAGAGTCCCAATATGGCTGTCACAGCCAAGAGCGCTAATTGTGGTAGGTTGATATATTGCTTTAGCCAGCGCAGATAACGCTCCTCGCGGTATGAATTCTGTTGGAACATCTGCACGTCATAGCGCACCACCGTAAACCAGTAGATGGCGTAACATAGCAGAAATATGATGTAGATGATATTCATTTTCGTTTACTTGTTAATCTCTTTACTTAGGAAACTTCTCACCACACGATAGTATAGGTCGGCCTGCTCCAAAAATGAGAAGTGTCCTGCGCCTTGAGCCACGACCAATCCCGCATCTGCTATGAGTGACTCCATGCGTTTGGCATCGCTTAGTGGGGTAGCGGTATCTCTATCACCCCAGAAAAGGAGTGTCGAAGCTTTGATCTTAGGCATCAAGTGGCATAAATCCTCATTGACAACCTTCGAAAGTATTGCGCGCATCATAGGCGAGGCGTTGTTGTAGTCCGAAGATCCTGCCTTGGCTCTACGTTTTGCGATGAGTTTCTCGGCGCGCTCACGCCCCAAAAATATCGGCGCAAGGCGTTTGAGCAGTTTAAATGTATATACCTTGCGGTAGTATGTAAACCCGCGCTTGGGTTTTACTCCCGCAGCATCGGTAAGTATAATCTTGTGAGTCTTGTTGCGCGAGGCAAAAACAATGGCTACGCGTCCGCCAAATGAGTGACCTATCAAAATCGGGTTACTCACACCCTCGCTCTGGGCAATAGCCTCTATCGAGCGGGTGTACTCCTCTACGCCCCACACCTGCTTAGGCTCTTCACTCAGGCCGAAGCCAGCGAAGTCAAAAGTATAGAGCTGGAAGTGTTGTTCCAAAAAGGCACTGATTCGTTCCCAAATCTTGCCATCACAACCCCATCCATGAAGCAAAAACAAAGGTTGCCCTGCACCTCGAAGGGTGTAGTGCAACCTGATGCCTTGATATGTGAAATACTTGTCCATATTTGTGGCAAAGTTATGAAATTTTCACCACATTACGACAAGATTAACGCCAATTTATATCCTTAGATATAACTATTTGTTCATAATCTCGTTTTGGTGGTTGATACTCTCCATATGGATAGCCTCCAAAACCGTATTTACAAACTCCTCGCTGAGTCCCATTCCGCGTGTCATAGAGATCATTCTACGGGTGATTTCGTTCCAACGGTTACTCTGCAGGATAGCTACATTGCTTGCCTTCTTGATCTGACCAATTTTGTCTGCAGTACGCATACGTTGGCTCAGAAGGTCAAATAGCTCGGAGTCAATCTGATCAATCTTCTGCCGACAGATGTTAAGCTCACTATTGAACTCAGGATCTTCGGCACTCTTTGCTCTCCACATAATGTTGTCCAACAGGGAGATACAATCCTCTGGAGTAACCTGTTGAGAAGCATCGCTCCACGCCTTGTCGGGATCAATGTGGCTCTCAATCATGATACCATCGAAGCAGAGGTCAGCCGCCTGCTGAGCAATGCCCAAAAGCAGTGGGCGGCAACCGCAGATATGCGATGGATCACAGATCATCATCATCTCAGGGAAACGACTACGCATATCGAAGATCATGTGCCACATCGGAGGGTTGCGGTAGGTGCTATGTCCGAAGTATGAGAATCCACGATGAATAAGTCCGATATTCTTCTCTGGTACGCCCTCTGCGATGAGTCGCTTAACAGCGCCTTCCCAAAGATTGATATCTGGCGTCATCGGGTTCTTTACAAGTACAGTGACATCCTTATTATCGTGCAGTGCCTCAGCAATCTCCTGTACAGCAAATGGTGAAACTGTGGTACGTGCGCCGATCCAAAGTATATCTACACCATACTTTAGCGCAGTCTGAACATGGGTGTGGTTGGCAACCTCGACTGCAATGGGGATTCCCGTCTGACGTTTTACCTCACTTAGCCACTCAAGTCCCACCTCGCCAATACCTTCAAAAGTACCTGGTTTGGTACGAGGCTTCCAAATACCTGCTCGTATAACATCCACCTTGCCTGAGCGTGCGAGCTTTAGAGCAGTCTCCATGGTCTGCTCGCGAGTCTCGGCACTACAGGGGCCAGCTATGATCAAAGGGCGTTTCTGCCCAAGTGTAAATTTCTCCATAGTAAAGTTATTTCAATATCTCTCTGATCTTATTGGCTCTTTGCATAGCCTCCATAAGACCCTCTCTATCATCGCGCTCGATCATGCGTCTTAGAATTTGCAATTGATGAATATGCTCTCTGAGCACATCAAGCACGTTGTATTTATTCTCCAAGAAGATCGGAGCCCAAGTCTGAGGCAGACTCTTTGCCAAGCGTACGGTAGATTCAAAACCTCCGCCCGCAAGGTCAAAGATATGCTCCTCTTCTCGCTCCTTCTCCAACACCGTCAGAGCCAATGCAAAGGATGTGATATGTGATATGTGCGAGATATAGGCACAGTGCATATCCTGATCCTCGGCCGACATGTGGAGTATAGGCATCTGCAACTCGCGGTAGATATCTTCTACCACCTGCAAAGCATCTTGATCGCTCTGCTCGCAGTTGCAAATCACCACAGTACGCCCCTTAAAAGCTCCATGCAATGCCGCCTCAGGACCGCTGTTCTCGGTACCCCACATAGGGTGTGACGCCACCAAACGACCACGATTAGGGTGCATCATAGTCATCTCGCAAAGCTCCTGCTTGGTAGAGCCCATATCCATCAATATCTGGTCGGGGCGGATACGATTAAGTATCTTGATGGCCAGCTTAGGGATGGTATCTACGGGAGTGGCCAAAACAATGAGCTTACACTCTGCAAGAGCTTCATCCAAAGTGCAGATACGCTCCACCAAGCCCAATTCCAAGGCTTTCTGAGCATTGCGCTCCGACTGCTCGACACCCCAGATGTGATCGCTAAGCCCTTTGTCTTTTAGACTCAGGGCAAACGATCCACCGATTAGACCCAAACCTATGATTGCGGTTTTCATTACCAGCGACTCTCTTTAAGGGGTTGGGTTATATTTTACTTCTTAAGACGTGTCTTTGCTCGCTCGGCAGCCTCTGCCAAACGCTCCTTAGGCATACAGAGTGAGATGCGGATATACTTGTTACCCTCCGAACCGAAGATACCGCCTGGAGTTACAAATACGTCACACTCGTTGAGCACCTTGTCTGAGAATGCGAAGCAATCGCCATCGAAATCCTCTGGCATAGCAGCCCATACGAACAAACCTGCCTGTCCCTTCTCATACTTACATCCGAGTGCATCCAACAAAGCATAGCCCTCAGCCTCGCGCTCATAGTATGTCTTGTTGAGCTCATCGAACCACTCCATACCCAAGCTCAAAGCCTCGGCAGCAGCAGCCTGCACAGGATAGAACATACCAGAATCCATGTTTGACTTGAAGCGCAAGATGTCGCTCAACCACTCAGAACGACCTACCACTGCACCTACTCGCCAACCAGCCATTGAGTGTCCCTTACTTGTAGAGTTCATCTCGATAGCTACATCCCATGCTCCAGGGATTGAGAGGATCGAAAGCTGGAGATTGTTTCTCACGAAGCTATATGGGTTGTCGTGTACCAAAAGGATGTTGTGCTTGCCTGCGAACTCTACCAACTTCTCGAACAACTCGACAGTAGGGTGAGTACCAGTAGGCATGTTAGGGTAGTTGACGAACATGAGCTTGACGTTCTGCAAATCCTCCTTCTCGATCTCATCGAAATCAGGGTAGAAGCCATTTGCTGCGTTGAGGTGATACTCTACAACCTCACCACCTGCCAATGTTACGGCAGCACGATATGTTGGATAGCCTGGGTTTGGAACCAAAACCTTGTCACCCTCATTAAGGAATGCCATACAGATGTGCATGATACCCTCCTTAGAGCCCAAGAGTGGCAACACCTCGTTCTTTGGGTTAAGCTTCACGTTGTACCACTTCTCGTACCAGTCGGCATAAGCCTGACGCAAAAGGTCGCTACCGTTGTATGGCTGATATGCGTGTACATCAGGACGCTGTGCCTCCTTGCCCAAACGCTCTATTACTGAGTCTGCAGGTGGCATATCGGGGCTACCGATACCCAAGCTGATGATGTCACGACCTGCCTTACGCAATTCAGCGATTTCGCGGTTCTTCTTTGAAAAATAATACTCCTTAATACAGTCCATACGACTTGCAGGAGCGATCTCAACCTTTGCCATAATGTTTTAAGTTTTTAATTGTTTATATATCTTTTGTTTTTCTATTTACCGCTTCTATATACTCCGTAAACGTGCAGATCTTGCGTTACGCTCTGCAGGTTATTCAGATTGCAAATATAATCATCAAGCGACTTAAATTCCAAATCTATATGGAACATATAGTGCCAAGGCTCGCTCGGAATCGGATATGATTGCAGTTTAGAGAGGTTTATCCCATGCAGCTGACTCAGTGCTCTGAGCAAAGATCCTTCCGTATGGTCGGTCTTGAAATAGAGCGAAGCCTTGTTGGCGAGGGGATCCATCTGGTGATCATAACGCTTGAGAACCATAAAACGCGTGTAGTTACTCTTTACGGTATTGATCTCAGGGGCAATAATTTTCAGTCCATATATCTCTGCCGCCAATTGGCTCGCTATGGCAGCCGTATGGCGTAACCCCTTCTGAGCAATATGTTTGGCACTCAGAGCCGTATCATCCGACTCAATGAGCTTCCAATCATATTGATCCAAATACTCATCACACTGCAAAAGAGCCATCGAGTGCGACTCCACCTCGCGTATATCCTCCAACTCCACATCGGGCAAGACCATCAGATTTTGCTTGATGGGCAGATATACCTCGCCCGCCACCTGCAGATTGTTGTCTTGCAGGATTTTATAGTTGGGGATAATCGAACCCGCTATGGAGTTTTCTATGGCCATCAAACCCATATTCGCTTCTCCGAGCTTCACCGCTTGCGCTACGGCTCTAAACGTAGAGCAAGGCAAGATATCTATATCGCGACCAAAGTACTCGATGGCTGCGATATGGTGAAAACAGGCTTCGTAACCTTGTATAGCAATCTTCAACATCCTTTCAAAAACAAAAAAATCCCGACCACCATATCATGCGGTCAGGATCAATATAACTCCATGAATCATCTTCATATTAGCATACGACAACCTGACCGCTCGTGCAGTAAAAGTAAAATCGCTTATAGAAGAAATATCTATTCATGTTTCAAATCATTTTCTAACCACAAATATATCTGATTTAGTCGAAATATCAAAATATATTTGTAAGAAAGTGGGTGCAAAATTGGTTGAAAAGTAAGCCTTCGTTTTAATCCCGAATTATGTATATAGAATTTTGAATTTTGAATTTTGAATTACCCCCTCTTAGCCCACTCCATCACATTGGCTGGGGCGCGTGCTGATTGTAACTCGCGTTTCATGAAATCCATATAGGGTGCAACATGCTCAAAATATCGGCGAAAACCCTCGCAGAGATAGTTAATCCCTTGTTCGCCATCCGAGCTGGTAATGAATCGATTTTTGGGACATTCGCCGTGGCAGGCAAACTCCCAATCGCACTCTCGGCATCGGCGTGGCAGTGAGTGGTGCTTCCATGCCCCAAAATCGTTTTGACGCTTCGATCGCATCATATCCGTAAGACGGTGGTGGAGGATGTTTCCCAACTTAAACTCCTCAAAAACAAAGTGATCACATGAGTAGAGGTCGCCATTAGCCTCGATGATAGCGGCATGACCACAATACTTGCTCATGGTGCATACCCCAGGCTCTGCGCCCACCCAATTTGCCAAGGTAGAGTCGAAAATCTGGATAAAAACCTTGCCGACATCCTCTTTGATCCACTCATCGAAAAGTCCGCAAAGAAAATCACCCCATTCTGCTGGTGTTATGGAATCGGCGGTAATATCTCCGCCTGTTTCTCTCCCCGAACAGAGTCTTAGAGAGCCATCTGGTAGGAGTTTGGTACGCTCCACGATGGGGGTGAATTGCAAAAATCGGCAATCCAGCTCATCGCGGAAAAAGCGATAGAATCCTATGGGATCTTTTACGTTGAGCGAATTTACCACAGCCATCGCGTTCCACTCTACGCCGTGGCGAGCCAATGCTCTGAGTCCACGCAGTACATCTTGATAGGATCCTTTGCCATCTGCCCCCTTTCGCATAGAGTTATGTATCTCTTCGGGTCCATCTATCGAGACTCCGACAAGGAAGTTGTTGCGACTAAAAAACTCTGCCCACTTATCGTCTATTAGCGTAGCGTTGGTCTGTATACAGTTGAAGATTTGTCGCCCTCTGGCATATCGTTGCTGATATTCCAAAGCCTTTTCGTAGAAGGATATAGGCCTTAGAAGAGGCTCGCCACCATGCCAAGTGAAGTTTACTTCGAGTGTAGTCTGTGCTTCGATATATTGGCGCACAAAACTCTCCAGCACCTCATCCGACATGGGGCGTGGATGAGGTGTGAGAGTGGATTTTTCCAGATAGTAACAATACTTACATCTGAGATTGCACGATGCCCCTGCGGGCTTGGCCATCACGTATAGTGGGCGACCAAAAATCAAATCCTGCACCATCACTCTTTAACGATCTTTCTCGGTGGAGAAACGAACAGGGTTATTATACTGCTCTTGCAGGCGTAGAAGCTCGGCCTTAAGCTCTTTGACTATAGGCTCATACTCAGCCTTGCCGTAGAGGTTGTGCATCTCCTTGGGGTCTTCTTTTAAGTCGTAGAGCTCCCACACATCTATATCGTTGTAGAAATGTATGAGTTTATATCGCTCGGTGCGTACTCCATAGTGGCGTTTGACCATATGCTCGGCGGGATATTCATAAAAATGGTAGTAGAGCGATTTGCGCCACTCTTTGGGCTCCTCACCCTTGAGTAGAGGCACCATCGACTCGCCATGTATATCTTCTGGGATCTCTATACCTGCCATCTCTAAGAATGTAGGCGCATAGTCAATGTTCTGTACCATCTGCTCGATATCGCCTTTGTGGTTGTAGCCCTCAGGCAGCATCATCACAAGCGGTGTACGCATAGATTCCTCGTACATGAATCGCTTGTCGAACCAGCCGTGCTCACCCATATAGAAGCCTTGATCCGAAGTATAGACCACAAGCGTATTCTCCAACAATCCCTTCTGCTCCAGATAGTCCAAAACACGTCCTACGTTGTCATCCAGCGACTTTACCACCTTGGCGTAGTCGCGCATGTAACGCTGATATTTCCACTCTGCCAAATCCTTGCCCTGAAGATTCTGCTCATAAAACTCCTCGGTGATAGGATCGTATGTGGCATCGTATATCTTGCGTTCCTCCTCACTCAGGCGACCAATAAAATTTAGATACGTAGCCTTTAAGCGTGAGTTCTTGCCATCGGCCAATGCCTTGTTGTCATAGATAAGATCCATATCCTTGAGTATATGCATCTCCTGACTCTTGGCGGCCTCTCGCCCCTCGTATTCATCGTAGAAATTATCGGGTAGCGGGAAGGTCTTATCCTCATACTCATTTAGGTATTTTAGTTCTGGCAACCAATTGCGATGCACCGCCTTGTGGTGAATCAAGATGCAGAATGGAGTGTTCGGCCCCTGCTCATCAATCCACTTCAGACTCTTGTCTGTGATAAGATTCGTCAGATAGCCTTGCTCGGTGATGGTATCCTGCTGCATGGTGATGAAGCTCGGATTGTAGTAATCACCCTGCCCAGGGATAATCTCCCAATGGTCAAAACCCGTAGGCAGGCTCTCCAGATGCCATTTGCCGATGATGGCAGTCTTGTATCCCGCTTTTTGTAAAAGTTTGGGGAATGTCTGTTGTTTGCCGTCAAATACGCAAGTCGAGTTGTCGTAGAATTTATTGCCCGAAGAGTGCTTACCCGTCAGCATACATGCTCGGCTCGGCCCACTGAGTGAGTTGGCGACAAAGCTGTTGGTAAAGCGCACGCCGTCACGAGCAATGCGATCGAGGTTTGGGGTAGATATATAACGCTTGTCATAGCAACTCATCATTTGAGCTGTATGATCATCGGTCATAATATACACGATGTTAGGTTGTTGGCATATCTCTTGCTGAGCCTCCTTGCATGAAGGCAGAGCGATAGCGGTCGCCGAGGCTGTCAGCGAGAAGAGAAATTTGGAATTAGGCCTTTTCATGATCTCTATTCTACAAATTTAATAACCTCCTTATTACGAGGCTTTGCCGCAGGCTCCTCGTCTGGATAACCCACACCCACGCTGAGCAGTAGCTCATAACCTTCGCTCAGATTCATCGATGAGAGGAACTCTTTGCCCTCTGGAGTAGAGAAAAATCCCAAAGGACCCATCATGCAACAAGTTCCCAATCCGAGCGATTTGGCTGCCAGCACCATATTGCCTGCCATCAGACCACAATCTACCTGAGTGCAGCGCCCTGGTTTATGAGCGATGAAGATTACGGCAGGGGCGTTGCGGAACATGTTTTTGAAACCCTCGCCCGATACCATCTTCTCAGAAGGAGTTCCCTTTACGCTCTCTACGTACGATTTGGTGGCGGAGGCAATCCACTCGGCGTTATCCACGATTCTGACCTCCCATTGCTGGGCATTCATACCGTTGGGGGCGTTGATACCGCACTCGGCAATCTGTTGCAGAATCTCGCGAGGCACGGCTTGATCCTTGTATGCGCGAATGCTACGGCGAGACATGATGGTCTCGATTACGGGATTGGTATCGTTCTGAGTGGTTTGTGTTGTTTTAGATGTGGTAGGGCTACATGATGTTGCTGTCAAAGCCAAAATCATCAAGGCAATTATAAATCTTTTCATGGTTACAATTTTAAGGTTTATACTCCTTACAAATATAACAGAAAAGATTGGCTTTTGCAATAGTTTTATTATAACTCCTTGTAATCCACAATGCCGTTCATTACGGCATAGATGGTTTGGCGTCCGATGGATTTAGAACCGATCTTCTCGCTTATGTTGCGGCGGTGGAAAATGACTGTGGCTGTGGAGATATTGAGCCTATCGGCGATCTCCTTGTTGATAAAGCCTTTGACACTCAGCGCCAAAACATCCTTTTCGCGCTGGCTGAGTAGCTCGCCACTCTCTTGTGGAATGTGATGCTCCATACCGTGAGCCATGTGAGCCGTGCTGTGTATCGAGAGAAGAAGTTTGATAAGTTCTCTTTCTGGGCAGCGCAGATCTATCTTGCGGAATCCATCCTGAATCTGCTCCTCGCCATCACATAGGATAATACAACGGCGTGCCTGAGGGGTGAAGAACTCGGAATTCTCCTTGAGAATGGAGCTTGAGATAAAATAGTGAATAGCCGAATGGGGGTTGTCCTCCAAAAACTCTTCCATAGAGTTATAGCTGGCAATATCCACCCTCTGGAACATATCGACAAATGGCGCAATATCTGCAAGGATAGTGCGCATGGCCATGCAACAGAGTGAGTTGGGATGTATGATTGCTATTTTAGGCTTATTCATAGGGCAAAGATAATACATTTTATATAATGCAAAAACTATCACTTGTGATAGTTGATAAATCTTTGTGGGAGAAGTACCTTTGTCCTCGAAATTGTAAAATTATATTTAAGTATGAAGCGACTCTTTTTATTGCTCCTTTCGCTAATCTCTTTTGAGTTGGGAGCATCAGCTCAGGTTAAGCAAGACACAACCTATAGCCATCAACTCCAGATCGACGAGGTCGGTGTTGTAGCGCATAGTCCTAAACAGCATTTTGGCCTCAATCAGGAGCCTATCTCTTCGAGCGTTATGAGTATGAGAGATATCGAGCGTGAGAAGATTCACTCGGTGAAGGATCTTTCGGCCATAATGCCTAACTTCTACCAACCAGACTATGGCTCTAAAATGACCTCTTCGATCTATGTTCGTGGCTTTGGTGCGCGTATCGACCAGCCCGTTATCGGTATGACGGTGGATGGTGTGCCATACCTTAATAAAAACAACTACGATTTTGATCTCTTTGATGTGGCTCGCGTGGAGCTTTTGCGTGGTCCTCAAAGTACACTCTATGGCCGAAACACTATGGGCGGTCAGATGAATGTATATACCCTTTCGCCTATGACATATCAGGGCGCAAGAGCCTCAGTGGAGTACTCTACAGGCAATACCTTGCGAGCTAAGGCATCATATTATGCCAAGCCTACGGATGGTTTTGCTCTCTCTGTGACGGGATATTATAACCGTACAGATGGCTATTTCGACAACGCTTACGATGGCTCAGATGCTGATTGGGGCGAGGGTAGTGGCGGTCGCTTGCGTACTATTTGGCAGTTGGGCCGAGGTTGGTCTATCGACAACAATATCTCATTTGGCTACAACTATGAGGGTGGATATGCCTATTGCTTGGTAGATCCTGCAACGGGTGTAGTTGGTGATGTGAATTA
>JAFOZN010000022.1 GCA_017391185.1 Alistipes sp.
CTGGAATTCTATATGGGAAAAAATACCTTTGAGCGACAGAATTTCATTGTAAACAACCTCCGTATAGAGGAGGATATCGAAGAGCAAATAGCGTAACAAAGCATAAGCATACGATTGATGGCAGAGCAAAAAGATATAATTGAGGAGATCGCAACCGAAAATGTGACATCAGATCAGATGGTACAAGAGGAGCAGTCTATGCAGGAGGCCGATTTAGCCCCAGAAAAGCAGGAGTCTCAGGTTGTGAGTAAATATGATCGCTTGATGGGTGAGGAGAGCGTCAAGAAACTTACGGGTATGTACAAGAATTGGTTCTTGGACTACGCCTCGTATGTTATTTTGGAGCGTGCCGTACCTCATATTGACGATGGCTTGAAGCCTGTGCAACGCCGTATTTTGCATACGATGAAGAAGCATTGTGCCGAGGGTGTTAGAACCAAAGTACAGAGCATTGTGGGTGATGTGATGAAGTATCACCCTCATGGAGATGCCTCTATCAAAGATGCGTTGGTGCAGTTGGGACAGAAGGGTTTGCTTATTGATACTCAGGGTAACTGGGGTAATATCCTCACGGGTGACGATGCGGCGGCGGGTCGATATATCGAGGCTCGTTTGTCGAAGTTTGCATTGGATGTGGTCTATAATAACAAGACCACCGAGTGGATGCGCTCCTACGATGGCCGTAATGAGGAGCCTGTGACTTTGCCTGTGAAGTTCCCTTTGTTGTTGGCTCAGGGTACTGAGGGTATTGCCGTAGGTTTGGCTTCTAAAATTTTGCCACATAACTTTAATGAGTTAATCTCTGCCAGCATTGCTCACCTTAAAGGCGAGGAGTTCCAGCTCTTGCCAGATTTCCCTACGGGAGGTTTGATGGATGCCAGCCGTTATAATGATGGTCTTAGAGGCGGCACTGTGAAGGTGAGAGCAAAAATCTCTAAGATTGATAAGCGCACTTTGGCCATTACGGAGATCCCATTTACCACCACCTCCGAGTCTATCAAGGAGTCTATCTTGAAGGCTAATGAGAATGGTAAGATTAAGATTAAACGAGTGGATGATTTGACCGCAGATAAGGTTGAGATTATTATCCACGTTGCCAACGATGAGTCGAGCGATAAGACTATAGATGCACTCTACGCCTTTACTTCGTGTGAGGTCTCTATCTCGCCTAATGCCTGTGTGATTATGGATGAGAAGCCATGCTTTATGGGTGTTAAGGATATACTTCGCCATACGGCAGATCATACTCGCTATTTGTTGGGTAGAGAGTTGGAAATTCGTTTGGGTGAGCTTAACGAGGCATGGCATGCGGCATCTCTGGAGCGTATATTTATCGAGAATAAACTCTATGAACTTATCGAGGGCCGCCGTACTCCAGAGGAGGCATACGCGGCGGTAGATAAGGGCTTGGAGCCATTCAAGAAACTCCTGCGCCGAGAGGTTACTATGGAGGATGTGAAACGTCTGACGGAGCTTAAGTTTATCCGCATTTCGCGCTTTGATAAGGATAAAAACGATAACGAGATTAAGCGTATCGAAGAGGATATCGAGTCAACAAAATACGATCTTGCACACCTTACAGAGTATGCTATTGCGTACTATGAGCGTATCGGTGAAAAGTATGGTAAGGGGCGTGAGCGTAAGACCGAGATTCGTGAGTTTGACGTTATCGAGGCAACTAAGGTTGCCGTTACCAATGCCAAATTGTACGTTGACCGTGCAGAGGGATTCTTCGGTATTGGTAAGAGCATGAAGGATGCGGAGTTTGTCTGCGATTGTAGCGATATTGACGATGTAATTGTTATCTTGAAGGATGGCCGTTATGTCATCACCAAGGTTAGCGATAAGGCATTCTTCGATAAGAATATCTATTATATCGGAGTCTTTAAGCGTAACGATGAGCGCACAATCTATAATGTCCTCTATCGTGATGGTCGAGGAGGTGCGATTATGATGAAACGCTGTGCTATCAAGAGCATCACACGCGATAAAGAGTACGATTTGACTAAGGGTACGCCTAAGAGCGATATTCTCTATATGTCGGTCAATCCAAATGGCGAGGCAGAGGTTTTGAAGATATATTTCCGTCCACGTCCACGTCTAAAGAAGGTTATCACAGAGCTTGATTTCTCTACTATTGCTATCAAGGGACGTGCTGCAGCTGGAAACCTCTTTTCGCGTTACAGCATCCATAAGATCGTTGTCAAGGAGCGAGGAACATCTACTTTGGGTAGCCAGCAGATATGGTACGATGAGGATATTCGCCGACTTAACACCGATGGTAGAGGTATGCTTTTGGGTGATTTCAAGGGCGATGATAAACTTGTGGTATGGACCTCTAAGCATCAATACTACATCACAGGTTTTGGTGTGGATCAGCACTTCCCCGATGAGACTATCCGCATAGAGAAGTATGTGGCAGGCCGAGTATATAGCCTATGCTACTTCGATAAGGAGCAGAACTATTACTACATGAAGCGTTTCCAGCTGGAACCAAGCGAGAAGTTGCAACCATTCTTGGAGGATGAGAACATGATGGATTTTGTTGCCATAACCAATCGTGAGGGAGCTACGCTCGTAGTAGAGTATAAGGGGGCACATGCATCACGTCCAGCCGATGAGATGGATGTAGATAGCTTTATCGGAGTGAAGAGCCATCGTGCCAAGGGTAAGCGAATCACTACCTATGATGTAGCGTCACTTAAATTCATTGAGCCAGAGTTAGTGCCAGAAACTCAAGATGCCGAGGAGTCTGATATGATGGAGGATGAGGTAGATGCGGTGAGTGTAGAGGGCGTTGATCTTGAGAATATGGCAAGCGCAGAGACTACGGCATCTGAGGTGGAATATGTGGTTGAGCAGGCAGAGAGTGATGTAGATGCAGTAATTATTGATTCTGAGCAACTTAATCTCTTCTAATTAAGCCAGGCAATGAAGCTCTTTTTGATTGGATATATGGGCTGTGGCAAAAGCTCTCTGGGTCGAAAATTGGCTAAAGCGGCAGATTTCCGCTTTGTCGATATGGATTCGATGATCGAGCAGAGAGAGGGTGCAAGTGTGAGTGATATTTTTGCCTATGCGGGCGAGGAGTATTTCCGCCGCGTGGAGCGAAATATAATAGAGGAGATAGCACAAGTGCAGGAGTCGTTGGTGATCTCGACAGGTGGAGGAGTCCCTACTTGGGAGGATAATATGGAACGTATCAATTCCATCGGCGAAAGTTTCTATCTGCGCCGTACTGCTCGTCAGATTGCTTCGCGTCTTAGTCCTCATGGCAGATATAAAAGACCGAAGTTAAGGGGCTTAAATGATGAAGAGTTGGTTGAGTTTATGACTCACAATATGGCGGAACGAGAGCCATATTATATGCAGGCAACTCATGTAGTTGATTGCTCGGATAAGAGCGATGAGAGTTTGGTAGAATATATTTTAGAAAAGATACAGGGATAATGAACAACAACCCGATAGGCGTATATGATTCAGGTTTTGGTGGTCTGTCGGTGTGGCGTGAGCTACATCGAGCATTGCCAAATGAATCGTTGTTGTATCTGGGTGACGGTAAGAATTGTCCTTATGGCTCGAAGAGTGTTGAACAGATCCGAGAATTGGCCGAAAGAGCTGTCGGAGAGCTTATAGATAGGGGTGCCAAACTTGTTGTTGTGGCTTGTAATACAGCGACTGCAGCTGCCATAACTCACCTAAGAAGCACTTTCCCCGATACGCCTATCGTAGGCCTTGAGCCAGCTATCAAGCCTGCTTGTTTGGAGAGTAAAACTCGAAAAGTCGGAGTCTTGGCTACAGAGCGAAGTCTTAAAGGAGAGAAGTTTCTCACTACGTTAGCAAAATATGGCGAAGGTGTCGAGGTCTTTAAAAGCGTTGGAGAGGGCTTTGTTGAGGCTGTTGAGTCAAACAGAGAAGAGGATGCTCAGACATTGGAGATAGTGCGTAAGGTGGTTGAGCCGATGATTGCTCAGGGAGTTGATATCATAGTTCTCGGATGTACTCATTACCCTTTCTTGCGTCATGTTATTGAGCGTGTCGTGGGTGATCATCAGATACGCATTATAGATTCGGGCGAGGCGGTAGGTAAGCGAGTCAAAAGCCTGCTGGATGAATTCGGATTGGGAGCGAGTGCTGATAATGAACCTCAAATGGAGTTTATAACCTACTCTTCGGAGGAGTATCGCTTAAGACTTATGGCCAAAGCTGTTGAGAAGTAGCAGTGGGCTATGTAAAATTCAACTATTATAAAAATTTAAATCCTAAACCAGATTTGGATATGTCACAACGAGTTAAGAAATCAAACGATAAAGCAAAGAAACAATCACCCCAGCCAGCGCAACCATCGAATGATAATGCGCTGTGGATTATGGGTTTTGTGTTGTTTGTCTTCGGTATATTTGCCTCAGTTGCAACGCTTTCGCACTTCTTTAATTGGGCATCTGATCTCTCGGCGTTGAATAACGATGAGTCGCTGACGGGTGTTGTTGTCCCATTTGAGAATATATGTAATGGAGCAGGTGCGAGAGTGGCATATTGGGTTGTAGATTGCAGTTTTGGAGTTTTCGGCTTGATAATTCCTATTGTGCTGACTGTCATCGGTTGGCGTATGATTCGTAAAAAGCCTTTGCATCTTAACCATTTTGCGTTGAGCGCAGCCTTGTTGGTGATTATGGGCTCTTTGAGTTTGGGACTTTTAGCCTCAAAGATGGAGCTTTCGTATGATATTGGAGGCTCGCTCGGTCATGCTTGTGCCGAGGATCTCTCTTTAGCTATCGGAGTTTTTGGTACTCTGCTTGTGATGCTCGTGGGTTGGATTCTGACAGGAGTGTTTATCAATCGTAATGTTATCCAGATGGTTAACAAGGCGAGTGATAAGATGGTCAATCAGAGCGAGCGTTTTGTTTCGGTTGTCAAGGATAGGGTGGTCAACCGCAAGAGCGAAGAGGTAGAGTATGAGGATGACGAAACGCCGCAGGATGATCAGGCCGATGAGATGGAGCCTATAAGTGAGCCTATTGCGAGTCAAGATGTTTTGAATACGCCTTATGTCCAATCGGCGAGAGAACCAGAACCTGAGCTGAAGAATAATTATCCAGTGGCAGAGAATGCGGTTAAGCCAGAGGGAACGATGACTATGAATGATTACCTCGCTCAGAAGCGTGAGGATCAAATCGGTAATCCTACCGTGGAGTCAGAGTTTGCTGGTGTGAAGTTTGTCGAGGATGATGATACAGAATTTATAGTGAAGGACATCAATCCTCAGAGTGAACAACCACAAAACATTGAGCATGAGGATATGTATGTGGATGAGTATGGCTTTATCGTAAGACCTAATCCTGGAGCTGAACCTAATCCGATTAATGTCGGGGTATTGTTGGGCGAGCAGGGTGCAGACAAGCCACAAAGCGGAGTGCGAGAGTCGATAGTTGTTGGAGATAGCGAGTTTACGGTTATTGAGAAGAAATCTTTTGACGAGCAGACTCAAAATCAACCATCGCGACAGGAAGCCCCATTGCAAAATACTCCTCAAACTCATGTTGTCGATGATGTGGAGTTTGTTGTTTCGGATAGAATTTCGGAGCAGCCATCTGCAATTAAGCCTGAGTCGGATAAGTTCTCGAATAAAGAGGAGTTTGAACCAGAGGATGGCATTGTTGTGACAGTACATGAACACAAACCTCGTCAGATGGAGGAGAGCGATATTGATAATACGCTCTACGATCCTTTGCGAGATTTGGAGGATTATAATAAACCATACGTCTCGCTTTTGGAGGATTATAAATCTCCACACAAGGTGAGCGATGCCGAGATCTACGAAAATAAATACCGAATTACTCAGACGTTGAAGAATTTTGGTATACCTATTAGTGATATTTCGGCTACGGTAGGTCCTACTGTGACTCTGTATGAGATTGTGCAGGCTCAGGGTGTAAAGATATCTAAGGTGCAAGGTTTGGAAAAGGATATTGCGCAGAGTCTTAGGGCATTGGGTATTCGTATTATCGCGCCTATCCCTGGTCGTGGTACTATCGGTATCGAGGTGCCTAATCGTGATAAGCAGATCGTTTCGATGTACTCATCTATCTGTTCCGAGGAGTTCCAGCACTCCAAGGCTGAGTTGCCTGTGGTGATTGGACGTACGATTCAGAACGAGAACTATACCTTCGACCTTGCCAAGATGCCTCACCTTTTGGTTGCAGGTGCTACAGGTCAGGGTAAATCGGTGGGTTTGAACGCTATCATCACATCGTTGCTCTTTAGCAAGCATCCTGCCGAGCTGAAGTTTGTGATGATTGACCCCAAGCAGGTGGAGTTCTCTATTTATAACAAGTTGGAGCGTCACTTCTTGGCCAAGATGGAGTCGGAGGATGAGGCTATTGTGACCGATCCTAAAAAGGCTGTATATGTACTTAACTCTCTGGTCGAGGAGATGGGACAGCGTCTGGAGTTATGTAAGAAGGCTACGGCTCGTAATATCGTGGAGTATAACGAAAAGTTTACCGCACGCCGACTCAATCCTCGTAACGGCCATCGTTTCTTGCCATATATAGTGGTTATTGTCGATGAGTTTGCCGATCTGATTATGACGGCTAAGGAGGTTGAGGTGCCTGTTATGCGATTGGCCCAGAAGGCTCGCGCGGTGGGTATTCACCTCATTATTGCTACTCAGCGTCCTGATGTAAAGATCATTACGGGAGGTATCAAGGCCAACTTCCCTGCGCGTATTGCCTTTCGTGTGATGCAGATGATCGACTCGCGTACGATTATTGACCAACCGGGTGCAAATCAGCTTATTGGTCGCGGCGATATGCTCTTCTCTAAGGATGGCGAGCTGACGCGTATCCAATGTGCTCTGGTCGAGACCAAGGAGGTGGAGCGTTTGGTGGATTTTGTTGCTAAGCAGCAAGGTTATCCCGATGCATATCCTCTGCCCGATTATACCCCTGAGAGTGGCGATGGTGCAGCTGGTGGTATGAGTGATATGGAGAGTGGTGCTCCTGTGAAATATGATGTCTTGTTTGGTGAGGTTGCTCGTGCGGCAGTGACCAACGGTATTATCTCTACTTCGGGCATCCAGCGTACCTATGAGGTGGGCTTCAATCGTGCAGGTCGTATCATGTTGCAGTTGGAGCGTGCTGGTATTGTGGGACCTCAGGTGGGAGCCAAGCCCCGCGAAATTAAGTTCTATGATTTGCCATCATTGGAGGCCAAATTGCAGGAGTTGGGAGTATTCTAATTCGCCATAGACTAAATCGCGAACTTGATACGTTTAATTTATATAAAACGGAGCCTATGCGTAACCTATTGATTAAATCTATCTCACTTCTTATGGTGGCCTTCGTGTCACTCTCTTATGCTATGGCCTCTTCGCCAGAAGATGTGGCTAAGGCTGGAGTTAAGAGTGTAAAGGAGTATGTGGCCAAGTTGGGACGTTATCAGGTGAAATTCAATGTCTTGGCTGGCGATCTTATCTATGTTGGCGAGTATGGCGTGGAGGGTGACTCCTATTATATCCAGATGGATAATGTGGAGGTCTATTCCGATGGCAAATTGCGCTATGAAGTTGATAATAAGCGCAAGGAGGTAAGCATCGACATGGTAGATCTTCAGAGTCGTAATATATTGGATAATCCGACACGTTGCTTCGATTTTGCCGAATCGGAGTATGAGGTTGAGCTTCAGAGTGATAGGGGTGAGGAACTGACGTTGTATTTACAGCCCATAGCCGAAGATATGGATGGTGAGATATTTTTGACCATTGATAAGAAGAGTGGTCGCCCCAAGAAGATTATCTATCGCCTGTATGATGATGAGGTCGAGGTTGCGATCGACTCCATTGCTGCGTCAAAATCTCCTATCAAAAGGTATAATAAGAATCACTATAAGGGATACGATATCATAGACTTTAGATAAAAAGTCCTCTCGTAGTGCTGTGGCGTTGTTTGCCCACAGATAGATAATTACCAACCAACTTAATACTACAATTATGAAGCATTCTATTTTATTGCTTGTCGCATTATTCTCGCTGACAATCTGCTCGGCACAAGGTGTTGTTGAGCCTCTAATGCCCATGAATAAGTTTAAGATAGTCGAGGGTGGCGGTACAGGTCCATATAAAGCGTTGATGTATGAAGCTCCTGATTTGGCGGCTCATACTATTTTTGTTCCAGGAGACTTGACTAAGTTTAGTAAGAAAAATCCACTTCCTGTGATGGTGTGGGGTAATGGCGCGTGTACCAATTCCTCATGGGAGCATTACAAATTTCTCAACGAGATTGCTTCGCATGGCTTTTTGGTCATAGCTACGGGATATATCCCTATGGAGGAGAAACCATATCAAGGCCCGATGTCAACTTCGGCTCAGCAGTTGGAGGCGATAGATTGGGCGATAAAACATAATGCCGATCCTGAAAGCCCATACTACAAACGAATTGATGTCGAGGCAATCGCTGCGGCGGGTATGTCCTGCGGAGGTTTGCAAACTTTGGATAATGCTAAGGATGAGCGTATTGCTACTATCATGATTATGAATAGCGGTCTGTTTATCAATCCACGTATCGCCATGCCTAATATGCCTATGCCTCAGAAGGAGCATTTGCAGGAGATCAAGGTGCCTGTAATCTATATCTTGGGCGGCAAGGAGGATATTGCCTATGAGAATGGTATGGACGATTTTCGCCGTATTAAGTCGGTGCCTGCGTTTGTGGCGAACTATCCCGTAGGTCATGGCGGAACATATCGTCAAGCTCATGGCGGAGAGTTTGTTGTGCCAGCTTTGGCATGGCTCAAGTGGCAGTTGCAGGGCGATAAGAACGCGGCCAAGATGTTCCGCGGCTCACCATGCGGACTCTCTCAGCGCGATGGCTGGACCACCGACAAAAATGAGTTGATAGATTAAGAACTTCCCAAAATGATATTTATAATGATTCCCGACCTCGCGGTTGGGAATTTTTTTAAATTCAGAGTAGTGTAAAAGTCATTTTCCTCCGATACCCTGTCGAGAAAAATCTTAAAATGGCTTAAATCGCCTGAAAATGGGCAAAAAATGGCGGTTTTGGAGAATAAATCTTGCTGAGAAGCTAAATTTTGAGCTGTAAAATTGCTTATTTGCCAAAAAAAGAGTAATTTTGCTTAATTAAATGTGTGCGCTTTTGTGCGCTAATTTTATAAAGGAGATAAAATGTTGACTGAGGAAGAAAAAAATGACGGTATGGTAGGTAGAATTATACCTATCAATCTCGAAGAGCAGATGAAGTCAGCCTATATCGATTACTCGATGTCGGTGATCGTTTCGCGTGCCTTGCCAGACGTGCGAGATGGTCTGAAGCCTGTACATCGCCGTATTTTGTACGATATGAGTGCTGAGCTTAATCTCTATTCGGACAAGCCAACTCGTAAGTCTGCCCGTATCGTGGGAGATGTACTCGGTAAGTTCCACCCACATGGCGATAGCTCAGTATATGAGGCTATGGTGCGTATGGCTCAGGAGTGGGCGATGCGATATCCTTTGGTCGAGGGTCATGGTAACTTCGGTTCGATGGATGGTGATAAGGCTGCGGCGATGCGTTATACTGAGGCTCGTATGCAGAAGATCACTGACGAGGTTATGGCCGATATCGAGAAGGAGACCATCGATTGGACTACCAACTTTGATGATACACTCAAAGAGCCAACAGTATTGCCTACCAAGATTCCATTGCTTTTGGTCAATGGTGCCAGCGGTATCGCCGTAGGTATGGCTACCAATATGGCTCCACATAACTTGGGAGAGGTTGTAGACGCTTGTTGCGCCTATGTAGACAACCCTGAGTGCGAGTGTGAGGAGTTGCTCAAGTATGTCAAGGGCCCAGATTTCCCTACTGGAGCATTGATCTATGGTTACGAGGGTGTCAAGGAGGCGTTGCTTACAGGTCGTGGTCGTGTGGTTATGCGTGCTCGTACCGAGATCGAGACTACAGAGTCGGGTAGAGAGTGTATCGTAGTTACAGAGATCCCATACATGGTTAACAAGGCCGAGATGATCAAGAAGATCGGCGCAATGGTTAACGAGAAGCGTATCGAGGGTATCTCGTATATTAACGATGAGAGTGACCGTAAGGGTTTGCGTATTACGATTTTTGTGAAGAAGGATGCATCGGCTAATGTGGTGTTGAATACACTCTTCAAGAATACCGAGTTGCAGACTTCATTTGCCGTAAACAATATCGCATTGGTGAACGGTCGTCCGATGCTCTTGAATTTGAAGGACTTGATTCGTCACTTTGTAGAGCATCGTCACGATGTTGTGGTACGCCGTACACGTTTCGATTTGCGTAAGGCTCAGGAGCGTATGCATATCGTGCAGGGCTTGCTCATTGCTCAGGATAATATCGATGAGGTTGTTCGCATCATTCGTTCTTCAAAGAGCGTAGATATGGCCAAGCAGACTCTTCAGGAGCGTTTTGGCTTGAGCGAGATTCAATCTGCGGCTATCGTGGATATGCGTCTGAGAGCTTTGACTGGTTTGGAGCGTGATAAGCTGGAGGCTGAGCATGCTGAGTTGGAGCGTCAGATTAACTACTTCAATGAGGTGTTGGCCAGCGAGCAGTTGCAGTTGCAGATCGTCAAGGATGAGCTTTTGGAGATTAAGCAGAAGTATGGCGATGAGCGCCGTTCGGAGATTGTTTACTCTTCAGAGGAGTTCAACCCAGAGGATTTCTACGCTGATGAAGATATGGTTATCACTATCTCGCACATGGGTTACATCAAGCGTACACCACTCGCTGAGTATCGTATCCAGAACCGTGGTGGCGTAGGTATGAAGGGTAGTGCGACACGTGATGAGGACTTTATCGAGCATATCTATGTGGCTTCGATGCACAATACTATGATCTTCTTTACGGAGAAGGGACGTTGCTATTGGTTGAAGGTATATGATATCCCAGAGGGTACTCGTGCTTCTAAGGGTCGTGCGATCCAGAATATCATTCAGATCGAGCCAGATGATAAGGTACGTGCATACATCAATACCAAGAATTTGGGCGATGAGGAGTATATCAACAACAACTTCATCGTGATGTGTACTAAGGAGGGTGTTATCAAGAAGACTAAGCTTGAGGCATACTCTCGTCCACGTCAGAATGGTGTCAATGCTATCGTTATCCGTGAGGGCGACCAGCTTTTGGAGGCTAAGATTACCAGCGGTAAGGCTGAGATAATGATCGCAGCTCGAGGTGGTAAGGCTATCCGCTTCAATGAGGAGAATGTACGTCCTATCGGTCGTGTAGGTGCTGGTGTTCGCGGTATTGCTTTGGATGAGGGCGATGAGGTTGTAGGTATGATCTGCATCGAGCCAGATGCTAAGCAGGATGTCTTGGTACTTTCTGAGAACGGATACGGTAAGCGTACCGATTTGGATGAGTATCGTGTGACAAACCGTGGCGGTAAGGGTGTTAAGACTATCAATATCACCGAAAAGACTGGTGATTTGATTTCGATACAGGCTGTGACGGATGAGAACGATTTGATGATTATCAACCGTTCGGGTGTAACTATCCGTACTAAGGTTGATCAGATCCGTCTTGCTGGCCGTGCTACTCAGGGCGTAAGAATCATCAACTTGCGTGAGGGTGATGTTATCGCTTCGGTGATGGCTGTGCCAGTGAGTGATGAGGAGGAGATCGCTGCAGAGGGCGTTGTCGCAGAGGAGGCTTCAGCTGAAGCACAGCCTGCTCAGAGTGTAGAAAATGCTCAACCAGAGAATGAATAGATAATAATTTAAATAGATTAAACGTTTACTTATAAAACAGAAATTAATTATGAAAAGATTAATTTTCGCGGTGTTGGCTATAATGGTTATGGCTGCGCCAATGGCAAATGCACAGAAGGTAAATAAGGAGGCAGTTCTTGCAAAGCTTGAGAAGGCAGATGCTGATGTTGCAAATCCTAAGAAGGGCACAAAGGCTGCTACTTGGATGGCTCGCGGTAAGGCATACTATGATGCTGCCGTAGCTCCTACTAAGGACATTTTCAACGGCATGGAGCTTTCAGTAGCTCAGCTTGCTATCGGTAAGCCTGAGGCTACTAACGAGGGTGTTGTACTCAATGGTCAGAAGTACACTGAGATGGTTTATCCTTGGATGAAGGTTTATGTTGCTGGTGGCAAGATTGTAACATGGATTGTTACTCAGTCTGTTAAGGAGGGTGACTTGGCTATGGAGGCTTTGAACTCTTACAACAAGGCTTTCGAGTTGGATCCTAAGCAGGCTCCAAAGATTGCTGAGGCTTTGAAGTTCGTTGAGAACTACTACTCTCAGGGTGGTAACGCTGCTATGGATGCTGGTTTGTTCTCTCGCGCTGCAGAGCTTTATAACTGCGGTTACACTGTTCAGGAGAGCCCAGCTTATGCAGGTCAGAAGAATAGCGATTACCTCTACTTTGCAGGTTATTTGTGGACTGTAGATGGTGCTAACAACAAGGCATCATTCGTTAAGGGTGCTGAGGCTTTGAACAAGGCTTTGGCTAACGGTTACACAGATAAGGAGGGTAACATCTACTACTACCTCTACCACGCATACTATGGTCAGACAGACTCTGCAGTACGTGAGGCTAATATGCAGCGTGCTAAGCAGCTTTTGATGGAGGGTTTGGCTAAGTTCCCTAACAACGATCGTATCATCGAGGGTTTGATCAACGTATATACAGCAGATAGCAACAGCGATCCAAAGGAGTTGCTTGAGATGGTAAATAACGCTTTGCAGCGTGATCCTAAGAACAAGGATATGTGGTTCGGTCGTGGTCGTATCTACTACAGCTTGAAGAACTACGATGAGAGTATCACATCATTCAAGCGTGTTATCGCTTTGGATCCAAACGATGCTTTGGCTACATTCTACGTAGGTTTCTTCTACATCGCTAAGGGTGATGCTTTGAACGAGGAGATCAATCAGCGTGACTATAAGAGCAACGCAGAGTGGAAGGCAGATCAGGAGAAGGTAACTAACATCTACCGTGAGTCAGTTCCTTACCTTGAGAAGGCACACACTTTGAATCCAAAGGATTTCTCTACTATCGAGACATTGAAGATCCTTACATTCCGTTTGCGTGATGATGAGGGTATGATGCCTAAGTACGAGAAGTACAACAAGCTCTATGAGGAGATGAAGGCTCAGCAGAACAAGTAATCCCTTATAGTTGATATTATAAAATACGATCATCTGCCGTATGGCGGATGGTCGTATTTTTTGTTTCATGTGTAAGGTCTATGGTGCTTAGAAATATAAACGTGACTTAATTTAATTGAATAAAATTTGGGGAAAAGTTTAATTATCTTTAACTTTGTATAAATAAAATTAAAATCGATATGATTAAAGCCAAACAATTGCCCAAGTTATGCCCTTCGTGTGGAGCTACTCTGAGGGTTAAAGCGATGCATTGTGCCCATTGCCAAACAAGTGTTGAGGGCGACTATGAACAACCTGCCTTGATGCGTATCTCGAAGGAGGATCAAGAGTTTATTACCGATTTTGTCTTGTGTAGTGGCTCGCTTAAGGAGATGGCTCAGAAGATGGGCTTGAGTTATCCTACCGTTAGAAATAGGTTGGATGATTTGATCTCTACCCTCAAGCGCAATGTCGAAAATGATAGATAAGTGTGAAATTTAATACATTGAATGTTATGAAGAATAAACTGTTAAATCCGTTTCGTTATATGCCTATACGCCAAGCTACATGTTGGGGTTTGGTGGCATTGATATTGAGTGCTGTGCTATGTTGGCAAGCGGGATTGAGGATTACTTCGCTCACGCAGATAAATTTTGCGGGTGATGCGCTTTGGGTTGCCACTGCGCGCCAAGTAATTGTGTGGGTGTTGTTCTCGTTGGTGTTGTATGCGGCGGGAGTCATCTTCTCTAAATCTAAGGTGCGTTTTCAGGATGTTGCAGCTTTTAATCTCTTTGCGCGTATTCCGTTCGATATCTCTTTATTAATTTTCCTATTCCCTCAGGTGCGTAGCGTTATGGGGCTGCTCATGGATAATAGTCTCAATACTGCGTTGCAATATATGAATCTATTGACAATTGTGGGATTGGTATCATCAGTATTATGTGTTTGGTATATGGTGTGGAGCTATATGGCCTTTTCTGAGGCAACCAATCTTAAAGGAGGACGAGGCGTGGCGATTTTTGCCGTAGCGTGGATAATAAGCTATCTCGGATCTCCATTCCTACTTATGTGGGCATAATGCAGATTAAGTAGATTTAAGAACCTCTTTACAACAGCGATTGTAGAGAGGTTTTTGTTGTTTATGAAATAATTGCTATTTTTGGATATGCTTTTAATTTATTTCGGGATATGGATAGTATTTGTCGATATAGTCTTGGATGCAGTATTAGGTCTGTGGCGGTGTGTTTGGTGATATTGTTATTACCTGTGTTGGCAGGTTGTATCAAGGATGAGAAATTTACACATGAAAACACTACTTTAGTGAGTGTGGGGGATATTGCTCCAGATTTTGAGGTTGAACTCCTTGACGGTACGAGCCGCCAACTCTCACACTTTAGGGGCGAGGTGGTGATGTTGATCTTTTTCTCGGCGGGTTGCCCCGATTGCCATGCTGAGTTTAGGGAGTTGCAAGGTCTTATCTCTCAAGTGGAGCCTGAGTTTAATATATTGGCAATATCCAGAGCCGATGGCGAGCAGGAGGTGCGAGATTTTGTCGAGCAGTATGAGTTGA
>JAFOZN010000212.1 GCA_017391185.1 Alistipes sp.
AATTTTATATTTGGTTGTTGTTTCATCATTAGAAATCTTTTCCTTCAAACATTGCTCCGCTCGATACTGCACCTTGATGCTCTTTCTGCTTGGCTGAGTTGAATGTGTAGCTAAGTGAAAGCATCATATTTGGGTATCGAGGTTTGACGTATGTTGTCGATTGTAGAGTCTTTGAAATACGGTAGTTGTTGTAACGTGCCGTACGGAAGATATCGTGCATCACAAATGATGCCGAGAGTTTATTCTTGAGTAGAACTTGTCTTAAAGCCAAATCGAAGTAGCAATAGGCCTCCTCTCTACCCTGAGTAAGTACGGTAGGGCCGACTACATTAGCATCAAACTGCATCTGAGTGCTCTTGCCCAATGTGAAGTTGTTGATCATAGAAGCTGTGTAGCCTACGTTGGTATTATCTGTGCTACCCTCATAGCGACTTGTGAATTTGTAATCGAACAGGCTGCCGTTGATGGTCATTCTCCACCAGCGAGTGTTTTTGATGTTAATCATAGCCTCTACACCCATCATGCGGTCATTACCTGCATTTACCAACGAATCGAGAGTTACACCAGGTTCATGTGCTACGCGGACATTGTCGGTTACACCTCGGCGGTGGCGATAGAATCCTGTAACAGAGATAGTGTTCTCCTCGGCTATAACCTTGCGGTAACCGAGCTCTGCCGAGTGGATATATTCGGGTTTGATATCGGGGTTACCAATCTTTTTAGTGTAGTAATCCTCATAAGTGATATATGGCTCCAACTTCCAGATTCCTGGGCGGTTAGTGCGGTATGAGTATCCTGCGGTGATGAAATTCTTACCAGGAGCCTCGTATGAGAGGTGTGCCGATGGGAATAGCTCCAGACGCTTGATGTAGCGATCGGCATCCTTGACGCTAATGGTGAGCTCATCAATAGTGTGATCTGCTCTTACGCCAGCATCTACCGATACCGGGCCGAACTTGTCAGTGAGCATTACATATGCAGAGTGAATCTGTCGGCGATAGAAGAATGGTGCATGTAAATCATCTTGCCACTCAAACTCCTGTGCGCCACGATCCCAATATTTGATGTTATACTCACCGTGCTCGCTGTAAGAGGTATATTGGTAGCCTACCTCTGCTTTACCGTTCTCTCGATAGTTGAGCTCATAGGTAGCACCTCCATCGAAATCCCAGTGGTGCTCGTCCTCATAACCTCGTGTACCCTCGTAGCGTATGCCCGACTGCTCGAACATATTACTCTCGGTGTACTCCAAAGCGTATGGATCATATCTGAGACGTCCGTTGATTGTAAAACGATCTCCACGCTCGTTGATCTTCCATACGTAGTCGGTAGTAATTTGTGCGATGTGCTTCTCATTAGAGTAGCGGTCACGACTGTTGTAGAGGTTGTCATTGATTACCTGTCCAGCCTTTGTACGATGCTCATCATAACTCATATTACCACCCGAAGAGTTCTTGGCCATACCGCCCTGAAGTTCTACGAGCAGGGTGTGGTTTTTCTTACTAAACTCCCAACCCAGACGTCCGAGGTATGATGCTACGATACCGAAACGCTCTCCGTCAGAGTCCGATGTGGTGACGTAATCATCTACGTGAGTTGTCTTAGTCTGCTCAAAATCACTCTTGCGCTTGATCTCCGAAGCGGCAATGCCTGCATAGAAACGATTTGCTCCCTTTTTGTGGGCTAACAAGATGTCTGTGTTCCATGTGCCGAGTGTACTTCCCGAAAGGTTGATAGAGCCTTGGAATCCCTCCTCGGTAGGATTCTTTGTAATGATATTGATGATACCCACATCTCCATCAGTCTTATATCGAGCCGATGGGGTAGTGATAATCTCTATATCTTCGATGTTTGCCGCAGCGATCTGCTCCAAAGCCTGTGCTCCCTCAAGCGGAGATGGCTTGTTGTTTACGAATACCAAAAATCCGCTACTTCCTCTAAATGAGATACCTCCATCTGCATCTACTCTGATTGATGGAGTAGATTTTAAAATGTCAACAGCTGTACCACCCGAAGCCATCAAGGATGAGTTACCACTTATCTTCTGACGGTCAAGTTTATACACAACGCGACTCTTTTCGCCCGTAACTACGACCTCCTTGAGTCCTGTCTCGACCATCGAGAGCGAGATTGTACCCATATCGATAGGCTTGTTGTCTCTAAATGATAGTTTGTCGCTCACATAAGGCTGATAACCTACCAAAAGTATAGAGAGATAGTAATCTCCGCTCTTTATCTTTGGGATAGCAAAAAGACCTTGCTTTACAGTGGTCGATGCGATGGTGTTATTATCCTTGTCGGTGATGACTACATCGGCAAATTCGATAACTTTATTGGTTACTGCATCAACAACACGTCCTTTGATTGAAGGTGAAGTCTGGGCAAAAAGAAGTGTTGAGAAAACAACACATATTGCAGAGAGTAAAAGTTTCTTCATATAGGTTATGATTAGTTTCACAAATGTAGTAAAAAATCTTCCTATACAAAAACTTTCAGCGATGAATAAACAAGTAAAGAGACACCAAAAATTTTGCAATTTCAGATGTCTCTTTTGTTATAAAGGATAGTTTTGGTCTATCTCTCTATTCCTAATTTCCGCCCGAAAGGATAATAAGTCCTAAACCTGCTATGAAGAATAGGAACATGACGCCTAATAGAGTGTTAGTCTTTGAGTCACTCCCCTTGAACTCTTTCCAAATAAATACGCCCCAGATGGCTGCAATCATCGGTGCGCCTTGTCCCAGCGCGTAGGAGATGGCCGCACCCGCCTTACCTGCTGCAATATAGCTAAAGGCTGTACCCAAACACCAGATTGCACCGCCCAACATTCCGACTAAGTGTGTCGAGAAGCTACCCTTGAAGTATGTCGAATAGCTTACAGGCTCTCCCACGAATGGTTTGCGCATGACGAGGGTGTTGAA
>JAFOZN010000213.1 GCA_017391185.1 Alistipes sp.
ACGATGTATGCACCACCGTAAGCCTTACGGAGAGTAACTGTAACCTTAGGTACAGTAGCCTCGCAGTATGCAAACAAGAGCTTAGCACCGTGAGTAATAACACCACCGTACTCCTGACCTGTACCAGGCAAGAATCCAGGAACGTCAACCAAAGTAACCAATGGAATGTTGAACGCATCGCAGAAACGTACGAAGCGAGCTGCCTTACGGCTGGCATTGATATCGAGCACACCTGCCATGAAGTTTGGCTGGTTAGCGATAATACCTACGCTCTGACCATTGAAGCGAGCGAAGCAAGTGATGATGTTCTTAGCATAACCTGCTGCAGACTCCAAATACTCACCGTTATCAACGATAGAACCGATAACCTCATACATATCGTATGGCTTATTTGGGTTATCTGGAATGATGTCGTTCAAGATATCCTCCTTACGAGCAATGTCATCGTTGCAGATTGTGCGTGGAGCGTTCTCTGCGTTGTTAGATGGCATATAAGACAAGAGGCTACGGATCAATGAGATACCCTCCTCCTCAGTATCAACTGCAAACTGAGCAACACCAGACTTTGTAGTGTGCATATCAGCACCACCCAACTGCTCCTGAGTTACGTCCTCACCTGTAACGGTCTTAACAACCTTAGGACCTGTCAAGAACATGTTTGAAGTCTGACGGCGCATGATGATGAAGTCAGTCAAAGCTGGAGAATATACAGCACCACCAGCACAAGGACCAAAGATAGCAGAGATCTGTGGGATAACACCAGATGCCATTACGTTACGCTGAAAGATATTTGCATAACCTGCCAAAGCGTTAACACCCTCCTGAATACGAGCACCACCTGAGTCGTTAAGACCGATACATGGAGCACCGTTTGCCATAGCCATATCCATCACCTTGCAAATCTTGTCTGCCAAAGAGATAGACAATGAACCTGCTGTAACGGTAAAGTCCTGAGCAAATACATATACAAGGCGACCCTCGATAGTACCATAACCTGTTACTACACCATCACCAAATGTATGCTTCTTCTCCATACCGAAATCATAGCAACGGTGAGTTACGAACATGTCGAACTCCTCGAAGCTACCCTCGTCCAAAAGCATCTGAATACGCTCACGAGCTGTGTACTTACCCTTTGCGTGCTGTTTCTCGATAGCCTTCTCGCCACCGCCCATGCGTGCGATCTCGCGATTCTCAATCAGCTTAGCTACCTGTTTCTGAATTTCACTCATTTTTAATAAAGTTTAATGCGGCTCACCACCACTCCGAAACGGGGAGCTTAGGCTTACGAGCCAAAAAATATAATAAATGTGAATTATTTGTTCTTATCCTCGCACAACTCTGTCAAGATACCCTGAGTTGATTTTGGGTGAAGGAAAGCGATAGTAAGACCCTCAGCACCCTTACGTGGAGTCTTGTCGATAAGACGTACACCCTGAGCCTCAGCATCTGCCAACTGCTCCTCGATATTCTCGCAAGCGAGTGCCATGTGGTGGATACCTACACCGCGATTCTCGATGTACTTTGCGATTGTTGAATCCTCTGATGTTGGCTCCAAAAGCTCGATTTTAGTCTGACCGATCTTAAAGAAAGCTGTCTTAACCTTCTGATCAGCAACCTCCTCGATTGCATAACACTTAAGACCCAAAACATTCTCCCAGTAAGGGATTGCCTCCTCAAGGCTCTTCACTGCGATACCAAGATGCTCGATGTGTGAAACTTTCATAATTCAAATAGTTTAAATTTGTTATTATTTTGTGTGTAAATTTTGGTTTTTCTCAGATTTGGAAGGCTTTTCCGATGGTATAAGCCCAAAACCGTACAAAGGTACAAGTAATTTATGTAAATAGAAAATATTTTGGCATGATAATATCCTTTTATGATATGTTTTTTATGCTTGAATAAATAGTTTTGTGCAGAGGTTTGTTTCTTTGCGCGAAAGTTGTTAATTTAGCACTCTGTAAACTACTCAAAACTCAAACATGAAGAGATTTTTACTTCTATTATCACTCTCTCTGATACTTTGCGGAGCCTCTCGCGCCGAGAATATTATCATCGGCGAAAAGACTCCCGATTTGAGTATCAATAAATGGCTGATGGATATCCAGCCTACTCAAACAGAGTACACTTGCATACTCTTCTACCACTCAGAGAGCGAGCTATGCCGTAGAAGTCTCAATCGCATAAAAGAGATGGTGATGAAGAATCCCAACCTAAACCTCATCATCATGACCAAAGAGAAATATGGCGATGCGGGAGTAGCTCTGACCGAACATCTGGAAGATAGAATAGGTGTAGCCTTCGATGATAACGGACGTACATTTAGATATTTTGGAGTAAAGTTCATACCCTTTTGTGTGATTAGAGATAAAAAGGAGAGGGCCAAATGGTGTGGCAATGCACTCACATTGAATGATAAGATATTAGATAAAATTACAAGCAAGAGATAAAATGGCATTTACCAAGATCGACCATTACGAAAAGGAGTATATTGATACTCATCACGATAGCGCACTCAACGTCATGGAGGGTGCAAAAGATCAGCCTATCGTAAACCCATATTTCGTGCGTAAGAAACGCCGCACGCTTTCGACAGATCAGTTTGTAGAGGGTATCCTCAAGGGAGATATTACCATCCTTTCGCAGGCTATCACCCTAATTGAGAGCAACAACCCTCAACATTATGCACAGGCGCAAGAGATTATTGAGCGTTGTCTGCCACACTCTGGCCGTTCTGTAAGAATCGGTATCACGGGTGTTCCTGGTGCTGGCAAGTCAACCTTCATCGAAGCCATCGGAGGTATGGTAGCTTCGCTTCATCACAAACTTGCAGTACTGGCCATAGACCCAAGTTCGGAGCGTAGCGGAGGTTCTATTTTGGGAGATAAGACTCGTATGGAGAGCATATCATCTAATCCAGACATATTTATCCGTCCTTCACCCTCGGCTGGCTCTTTGGGTGGCGTAGCTCGCAAGACCAGAGAGACCATCGTACTCTGCGAGGCCGCTGGATTTGATGTTATTTTCATTGAGACCGTAGGTGTAGGTCAGTCGGAGACTGCCGTACACTCGATGGTAGATATGTTTATGATGTTGCAGATCTCTGGTGCAGGCGATGAGTTGCAGGGTATCAAGCGCGGAATCATGGAGATGGCCGATATGATGGTCATAACCAAAGCCGATGGCGAGAATATCCACAAAGCAGAGCTTGCCAAAGTTCAATATCAAGGTGCTCTACACCTCTTCCCAATGCCAGAATCTGCTTGGAGAGCGAAGGTTTACACCTGTTCTTCGGTAAACAAAACAGGTCTAGAGGAGGTTTGGAATGGCGTAGAGGAGTATCTCGATCATATCATGGCTAACGGCTATTATCAATCCAACCGTAACCGTCAGAACAAGTATTGGATGTATGAGAGCATCAACGAGGTACTCAAGAGCAGCTTCTACCAAAATCCAGAAATCGCATCTCGCATAGAGGAGATAGAGCAACGCGTATTGGATGCCAAACTCAGTTCATTTATCGCAGCCAAAGAGCTTCTTGACATCTATTTTAAGCATAAAGAGGAGTAGCGATAAATCATAGTAAGAGAATAAATATGCAGAAATCGGGTTGCTTAATCAAAAAAAAGCAGCCCGATTTGCTATATTTTAAAATATTTGTATTAATTTTGAAAAAATTAACGAAACCAAATAAACCTAAACTATAATTTCAAATAAAAAGAAACATTATGAGCAAAGTAAAATTTTATCAGGGCGGAGACATTCCTCTTGAGCTACATAAAGTTCGTGTCGTACAAAAACTTCACCTTGTTCCTATCGAACGCCGTTTGGAGGCGATGAAAGAGGCTGGATTCAACACTTTCCGTCTAAGTACAAGAGACGTATTCCTCGATATGCTTACCGATAGCGGTACCAATGCTATGAGCGACAATCAGCTATCGGCAATGATGCGCGCCGATGATGCATACGCAGGTTCTCAATCATTTGAGCGTCTGCAGAAGGCTGTCGAGGATGTATTGGGTAAAAAGTATCTTTTGCCCGTACACCAAGGTCGTGCGGCTGAGAATGTGATTTGCCGCACATTCGTAAAGCCTGGCAATGTAGTGCCTATGAACTATCACTTCACCACTACCCTCGCTCACATCAACGAGTGCGGAGGTCGTGTTGTGGAGCTCTTGTATGACCACGCATTGGAACTTAAGTCTGATCACCCATTCAAGGGTAATATGGATATCGAGAAGTTGGAGAAATGTATCCAAGAGGTGGGTGTGGAGAATATCCCATTCATCCGCATGGAGGCTTCTACCAACCTTATCGGTGGCCAGCCTTTCTCGTTGGCAAATATGATGGATGTTCGCCGCATTGCCGACAAATACAACATCATGCTCGTATTGGATGCCAGCCTTTTGGGCGAGAACGCATACCTTATCAAGGAGCGTGAGGACAAGTGGAAGGAGAATTCGATGGGCGAGATTCTGAAGATGATGACAGGGCTTGCAGATTTGGTTTATTTCTCAGCACGTAAACTCTCATCTTCTCGTGGTGGTGGTATCTGCACAAACCAGCGAGCTATCTACGCCAAGATGGAGGACAAGATTCCTCTCTTCGAGGGATTCCTCACCTATGGAGGTATCTCGGTGCGTGAGATCGAGTCTATGGCGGTAGGATTGTACGAGACTTTGGACGAGACGATGATCAGCCAGAGCCCTAACTATATCAAGTATTTGGTCGAGGAGTTGGAGAAGCGCGGTGTACCTATGGTAACACCTCCGGGAGTATTGGGCGCACATGTCAATGCGATGAAGTTCTGTGAGCATATCCCTCAAGATCAGTATCCAGCTGGTGCTTTGGCAGCAGCATTCTATATCTGTTCAGGTATTAGAGGCATGGAGCGTGGTACCGTATCGAGCGTAAGAGATGAGAATGGCAAGGAGATACCTGCCGATGTGGAGTTGATGCGTTTGGCCGTTCCACGAAGAGTATTTACACTCTCTCAGATCAACTATGTGATCGACCGCCTGGTATGGTTGTATGATAACCGCCACCTAATCGGAGGTCTGAAGTTTACATACGAGCCACCAGTATTGCGTTTCTTCATGGGTGGTTTGGAACCTATCACCAACTGGCCAGCGCGCCTTATGGAGAAGTTCCGTCAGGATTTCGGCGACAGTCTGTAATATAACATAGAATAAAAAGTTAAGGGTAGTCCTCTAATTATAAACCCAGAGGACTACCCTATTTTCTTTTTGCAAAATCTCATCCACTCGCCGCATCGCCCTACGTGAGAGCACAGGACAACCCCAACTACCTACGGTAGGTATAGGGAATATCGTAAAAGAGGTTGTATATTGCCACCCATGCAAAACAACATTACGAGAGCGCAGATTCGAATTACTCTCCTCCAAACCATCCATACGATATGCCACACCATAACGCCCCTCGTATCGCTCTGCAACCAAAGCCTTACCCAAAGAGCTTAGGTGAGAGCCATCCTCGTTGGAGAATCGTGCATAGGCTGAGCGCACATGAGAGTGAACCGAACCACTACCATGGCTTACAGGGAAACTACACAACGCCCTATCGCCATCGAAATCCCACACCACAAATCGTCTAAACCCCGAATGACGTGAAGCATCCATCAACAATGCCACATGAGTATTATATCCATGCTCACGACAATACTCCCGAAGTTGTGAGGCATGAGAGCGCAATCGACTACAAAAACTCATCTTTCAACATCTCTACCAACTTAGGTACACCCGTAGCCCCTCGCTCCTTGATATGGGTGAGAGGATTGCGAATCATCGAGGTATCAGGCTCGCCCGGATCAACCACATAGATAGGCACGCCCGCCCTCGCATAGCGCACCAACATTGCCGCTGGATATACAGCAAGCGATGTCCCCACCACAACCATAACATCAGCCTCACGCGCAATCTCCGTAGCTCGATCAAACATCGGTACCGACTCGCCAAAAAATACGATATGTGGGCGTAACAGAGAGCCATCCTCAGCCCTATCATCCAAACCTTGTTCCCAACCCTCTATTGGTACGATAAGCGAAGGGTTGTTCTGACTACGCAGTTTCATCAACTCACCGTGTAGATGCGTAACTCGCGATGAGCCCGCCTGCTCATGGAGATTATCCACGTTTTGAGTCACCACCTCCACATCAAACCACTGCTCCAACTCGGCAATAGCCTCATGCGCAGCATTGGGTTTAGTCTTGAGTAGCTCCTTACGGCGGAGATTATAGAACTCTATGACCAAAGCTCTATTGCGAGCCAACGCTTCGGGTGTGCAGACATCCTCTATGCGATAATTTGCCCACAATCCATCGGCATCACGGAATGTAGCCAACCCACTATCGGCACTCACGCCTGCGCCCGTAAAAACAACTATCTTTTTCATAATAATTTCTCTTGTCTTATACGCCTTTTAGAGGCTTGTTGTATAAAGTATTGTCTTTCGCGCACATGCAGATAATGTCTGCGCCAACGCCAAGCACAAAACGAGCCCAATAGAAATAACAATCCCCCAATCAATAAACACACGCTTGCGGACTCCCCCATATCGCCATCTTGAAGAATACCTACAATGCCAAAGATTATAAATATGAGACTCATCGCAAGCGAGAGTATTGTCGCAATCCTATGCTGTCGGCGAGGAAACATCCGATTGATCGAGGTCATAACGATAGCACATATCGCAAATTTAATGATTTCTCCGATGGTTGGCTTTATATCAGACGAAATCCAATCACACCTTTTACCCAGCAGAAAGATCAGACCAAACAGCGCAAGTATAATCAGCGTTGTTTTCCAATTAAACCTCATACGAATGGGTTGCCACTTACCTATTCTGATTAATTTAAATCCCATAATTAATCCGTTTTTATGCGTAGGATTTACAAATCCTCCTTACCTGAGTGCTTAAACATATATGTTGCGAAAAATTTAATCGCGGCTGCCGTTGGAATCACGATCATCGCCATTATCCATATTGCCTTGCTATTAATGATTGTACCACTCTTAAAAAAGCCTACAATCGCTATGATCACCACTCCTACTGCAACTCCTACGCCGACAGCTGTACTCCACTTGGCCCATCTGCGCCAAAAGTATCGAGCCCCGATGCGCCAATTCACCACATTCTCCCACACAAACAGGGCAAACGTACCCGCCAAGGCAATCCAAGTCATAATATCATCCAGAAGATCCCAACGCGAAGCATCGCCAATAAAGGGTTCCTCCATCTTAGCTATATAATGTACTCCCATAGCGAAAAGCACCAAAGCTCCCCATGAGTTTCTAAACCATTTACTATTTACTCCACCCTCAGCCATTTTCTCAAAACATTTTTAATACTATACACAAAAGATACTACGGCACAGACTGTGGCAACTGATATCATGATATAATACAATATCTGCCATCTGGCTGGATCTCCCACAAAAGGTTCTTGCATTTCAGATATATGCCCCACGGCGACCGTAAGCAACATCCACACCGAGAACAAAAATTTAAACCAAACGCGCTTTTTACCCTCCTCCATAACTTAGATATTTATCGCCGACAACGCTTTTGCAATTGTCACACACAAAGCAACCATCAAAACACAAAACTCCATAACTCTCAGCCTTAAATTCCTCACCTAATCTATTCTGTATCTTGCTCAGGGGTGGTATCACTGCCCTTCTTTGATTTTTTGAGTCTGCCACTACGCCGCAAAGCATCGGCGATGATCCACTGCAACTGGCCGTTGGTGGAGCGGAATTCATCTTCCGCCCACTTCTCCAACGCCTCCATTGTAGCGGCATCGACTCGCAAGATAAAGCTCTTATTTTCCGATTTCTTTGCCATTAGGACATTTTATTAATGATGCATAGTTCCTGCATTAACCACAGGCTGAGCCGACTCATCGGCACACAAGACTACCAACAAGTTGGTCACCATTGCAGCCTTGCGCTCATCATCAAGCTCGATGACCTCATCGTCAGCCAAGCGGTCAATGGCCATTTTAACCATCGAAACAGCACCATCGACAATCTTCTCGCGTGCCGAAATGATAGCATCTGCCTGCTGACGGCGCAACATAACGGCTGCGATCTCTGGAGCATAAGCCAAGTAGTTGATACGAGCCTCGACAACCTCTATGCCCGCGATAGCCAAACGCTCTGACAAACGCGCCTCCAGCAACTCATTCACCTCATCGCTACTGCTACGCAATGTAACTTCATCACCCGAAGCGGTATTATCATCATAAGCATAACAACCTGCCACCTGACGCAACGCAGCATCACTCTGCACCGACACAAAGTTCTCCAACATACGCATACGACTGCTCTGAGAGACCTGACCAGCCTCATTTGGCGAAGCATCGATATCGAACACAGCACGATAAATCTCATCGCGCTTCAAACGCCACACAAGCACCAAACCAATCATGATTGGATTACCCGACTTATCGTTTACCTTGATAGGCTCAGCATTGAGGTTGCGTGCTCGAAGCGAGATTTTCTTAGCAGACATAAGAAAATTAACCCACCAGAAACCTGTCTCATAGAACGATCCGCAATACTTACCAAAGAAGGTCAATACTCGCGCCTCATTAGGCTCCAAAAGGATAAAGCCACTCATCGCTACCAAGAAGAAGATGATGAGCAATACTCCCACAACAAGCAAAGTAACGCCAAGCGAAACAGATTCCAGCTCAGTAGCCTTAACAATAAGTAATACCGAAGCCACCAAGCCCAACAAAATCAAACCCAATGCTACAAAGCCGTTAACCTTCCAGCCCTTGTACTCAAAATTTTTGTTCTCCATAGTCTTATAGTTTTAAAGTTATATTTGATATCATTTTGATATCACAAAGATATAGTCAAATTTAATAGGATACAAAATATTTTCACACTTTTTTTTCGATATTTTTGTACGATATGGCTCAAAAGTGTAATTTTACATAGGCTAATGATAAAAACAAAAAAAACATATGAGAAAGTATATAATATTGGTATGCCTCGCTGCATCAATGATCGCTTGTTCCACCCCAAAAGAGTTGGGAGTGATGAGTTACAACGTACACAATGCCATCGGCATGGATAAAATCACATCCTATGAGCGTATTGCCAAGATCATAAGCGATTCTAAGGTCGATGTTGTCGCTGTGCAAGAGTTGGATAGCGTCACAACACGATCAAAGGGCGTAGATGTATTGAAAGCTATAGCCGAGAATTGCGATATGTACCCCACATTCGGTGGCTCGATAGATTTTCAAGGCGGGAAATATGGCATCGGAATACTCTCCAAAGAGAAGCCTCTTTCATATTACAGAGTCCCACTCCCATGCCGTTCTGAGCCACGCTCATTACTCGTAGCAGAGTTTGAGGACTACTACTTCTGCTCTACACACCTATCCCTGCACGCAGAGGATCGACTCTCTTCGGCAAAAATCATTGTCGAAGAGCTAAGCAAACTCGACAAGCCCGCTTTGATTGCTGGAGATTTCAATGCCCAACCCGAAGAGGAGTCTATGCTCTACCTCTCAAAGCATATGAATATCTACAAGAAGGGGGATTCACCTCACGCTGAGAACCCTTCGCCATATACATTTCCTGCCAACAAACCCAGCACGGAGATTGATTACATCTGTTCATTTGATCCTCAACAGAAGATCAAACTCACCTCACATTATACAAAACATGCTCCCGTAGAGTCAGATCACGCACCAATCGTAGCATGGTTGGAGATAAAATAGGGGTATTAGACAAGAAAAAGGTAAAAAAAACTGCAAAAAAATTTGCACCGACCAAATAAAGTATCTATCTTTGCACTCGCTTCGGTAAAGGAAGCAAAAAGATAGTTTCGGGATGTAGCGCAGTCCGGTTAGCGCACCTGCT
>JAFOZN010000214.1 GCA_017391185.1 Alistipes sp.
ACGTCACCAGCAGATCGCCCAACGATGCCGAAGCCAGCACCCTATGCTTCGCGCTACCAAATGAAGCGAAGAAACGGCTCATCTCGGCGGCACAATTCGAAATCAAGACCGCCACGAAGTTATCGCCATACCCCAATCCGACAGCCATTCCCACCGCAATGGCGTATATATTCTTCATAATCGATGCGTACTCCACGCCATCCAACTCCTCCGATTCGCTGACCACGATATAGGGGCGCGAAAACATCTCTACAACTCTACGCCTCACATCCTTATCGCGACATACTGCGGTAAGATACGAAAGGCGATGCAAACCCACCTCCTCGGCGTGTGATGGACCCGTAATAAGCGATATGCGACTCTGTGGCACACCATAACGCATGGTCATATAATCGGTCAGCGGCAGATACTCATCTGGGACAATACCCTTCACTGCTGAGATTACAATTTTATCCTCCAACGAAACGTGCAACGGCTCCAACACCTTTTTAGCAAAGGCAGATGGCATTGCCAAAATCACACTCTGAGCTTGGGATACCACCTCATTGATATCACTCATGACATTTATGAGTGAAGTCTCAAGATCCACATCGCGGAGATATTTGCAGTTGCGACCATCACATCTGACAGACTCTGCCACATCCTCATTGAGCACATGCCAATTCACCCGCAAGCCATTCTCAGTCAAGATCTTGACGATAGCAGTCGCCCAACTTCCATAACCGATAACGGCACATATATCCTCACGTTTTGTCATCTTGTGCAGCTTTAAAATCTTAGATTAAAGTGCAAATGTAATAAAATTTTGGGAATTCTTAGAAAAGTGTAAATTTACATCCCACCTGAAAGTATGCTCGGCGAGAACTTGGATTGACCATAAATTGCGAATAGACAGGCAATTCATAGCCCGAATTTTTCGACAAGAGTATGTCATACGAAGCCTTCAGCGAGAGCATATTAACATGAAATCCCTCCGAATTATCGTCATAGCGCGAAGTATAGTACGGCACTACGCCCACCATACCAGAGAAATTTACGTGCGAGATGCGGAATGGCACCGTAGCCAGAAAATAGGAGCTGTATGATCGCTCGCCTTTATGATTCAAGCCATCGTGACCGAAAACTGTGGTAGTCCACTCGGTGGTAAAATACTTCCAATCGTAATTCAAGACCACCTCCACGCCATGCGAAGCATCTCCAATCTTGCCATAGGTGAAAATTCCTTTGCCACGAGCATTGGTATAGACATCCTTCAGGGCTATATTCAGGCGTGGCGTCAGTTGATATTTCAAAAGAATATCTATCTCATATTTTTCGGGACTCTCCTGAGGTGAAAGTTGCGCATTTCCCCACAGAAAAAAGTTCAAGCCTTTCCACTTGATACCCATCACAGGTTGGATACTCACTCCCGCCAATCGCTGACCTCGCCACAGATATATATTTGTCAGATCTGTAGTAAGATAGGGCTTTACGGCAGTCTCCTTACGCGGTAAGTCTGAAGAGGACTCAGCGGATAGATTCTCAGAGTTATTAAGCACTATATCCTCCCTTAAATTCTCCGCCTTGGCAGATAGCGAAAAAGCCATCACAAAAAAGAGTAAACATCCAAAATATCTCATAGTCCAAAAATTGCAATTTTATTCCATAAAACCATAAACTCGCGACAAAAGTACTCAATTATTTCTCGGCTTACAAATGCAGGTCTTTTCAGACCGAAAAATTTAGCAAAAATCACACTCTCCACACCTTATTTATGCACCTTGCCAAGAGGTCAATTTTGGGAGCAAAATAAATTAATAAAAAATTTACTTAGCAAAGTAGGAAAAATCTCCCTTCTTTTTCCTAACTTTGTGCAGTTTTATTGCCCTATGGCAAAAAAGATCGGTTTAACTTTGAAATTCAAAAGCCAAGATTAGGCCATAAACCACTGAAATATAAATAGATAAATAAAATATGGGAATTTTTTCATTGACACAAGAGTTGGCTATCGACCTCGGTACTGCCAACACGCTGATTATCTACAACGGTAAAGTTGTGGTTGATGAGCCATCTATCGTTGCGCTCGATGTGCATACGGGTAAGGTGATGGCCATCGGTCAGCAGGCACGCCAGATGCACGAGCGTACCAACCCTAACATCAAGACAATCCGCCCACTCAAGGAGGGTGTGATTGCCGATTTCAACGCTACCGAGCTTATGCTCCGCGGCCTGATCAAGAAGGTGCGTACTACAAGTTCTATGTTTGCTCCATCGTTGCGCATGGTGATTTGTATTCCTTCGGGCTCGACCAACGTAGAGATTCGCGCCGTACGCGACTCTGCCGAGCATGCTGGTGGCCGTGACGTTTATATGATCCACGAGCCTATGGCTGCTGCTTTGGGTGCAGGTTTGGATGTAGAGGCACCAGAGGGTAACATGGTTATCGACATCGGTGGTGGTACATCAGAGATCGCATGTATCTCTCTCGGAGGTATCGTTTACTCGGAGTCTATCAACGTGGCAGGTGACGTATTTACTGAGGATATCAAGAACTATGTTCGTCAGCAGCACAATATCCGCATCGGAGAGCGTACTGCCGAGGCTATCAAGTGTGCCATCGGTGCAGCGTTGCCAGAGTTGGATGAGGAGCCAGAGGATTACATGATCACAGGTCCTAACATCCTCACATCACTCCCTCAGACCGTATCTTTGAACTATAACGAGATCGCCTACGCTTTGGAGAAGTCGCTCATCAAGTTGGATGCAGCATTGATGAAGGTTTTGGAGAATATCCCACCAGAGCTTTATGGTGATATTGTCAAGAACGGTATCTATCTGGCAGGTGGTGGTGCCTTGATCAAGGGCTTGGACAAGCGTCTTTCAAACAAGTCGGGCTTGCCTGTTCACATCGCCGAGGATCCATTGCGTGCCATTGCTCGCGGTACAGGTATCGCGATGAAGAATATCGACAAATTCTCATTCTTGATGAAATAATAGCCCTGAGAGGACGTTATCTCATTGTAAGAGAAATAGATAATTCACACACTACGATAGAGGGGCTTGAGGGCCCCTCTAAGTGTCGAAAGCTTTGGATTTAGCTCAAAAGCAATGTATAAACTAATTGAATTTCTACGCCGTATTTATGTCGTGCTGCTGTTTATCCTCATCGAGACAGTAGCACTGAACTATTACGCCAACTCCTCACATTATACTCAAGCTAAGATCCTCTCGCGCGCCAATAGTGTATTCGGATCGTTGCAGAGTTCAGTTTTCAGCATCAAACACTTCTTCACACTCCGCCGCGAGAATATGGAGTTGAGTGACCGTATCGCCGATCTGGAGAGCCAGCTGGCCATCTATAAAGAGCGAGAGGCCAATATGCTGACCGACTCTTTGGGCTTTGAGCAAATGGATTCCATCTTATATGAGAGTATTTCGCAGTATCGTTACACTACGGCTCGCATAGTCCAGAGCACCATCAGCCACAACCGCAACTACATCACTCTGAACAGAGGTTTGATGCACGGCGTGGTAGAGGATATGGCGGTCATTACCCCTACGGGCGTGATGGTGGGTTATGTGATTGGTTGCTCGGAGCGTTATTCGGTGGTCTTGCCACTTCTGAATACCGATTTCCGTACCAGCGGCAAAATTGTCGGCGACAACAACTTTGGCTCCATCTATTGGGACGGCCATAGCCCTTACAAGGTGCAGATGACCGAGCTTTCGAAATATGCTCAGATCGAGCAGGGACAAGAGGTCATAGCTTCGGGACTCTCGCACTACTTCCCTGAGGGCATACGCATAGGATATGTCGATAGCTTTCAGCTAAACGAGAATCAGACCTCGTACGATGTAGAGATTCGTTTGGCTGCCAATATGACCAAACTGAACAATGTCCTGCTGATCGAGAACATTGACTACGGCGAGATCTCACATCTGGAGCAGACCACGGGAGGTGGCTCGGCGAAAAACTAATTTTAGGGGAGGGGTGCCTTCGTAAGCCATACTTCGGAGCAGAACTTCGATTAGAAAATTTAGACTTTAGAGATGCAGAAAAATCTAACATACGCCTTGATGGGGCTGACGCTGGTGTTGTTGCAGATATTCCTCTTCGACAACATCGCCCTTACGTCCTATTTTCACCCACTCATCTATGTGGCATTCATCATACTCCTGCCACTTGACACCAAACCTATCTGGACTATGTCGCTCTCGGCAGTGATGGGACTCTTGGTGGATGTGACAACAGGCATGGGCGGCCTCAACGTCATTGCTTGCACAGCTTTAGGATTCTTCCGTCCGATGATCCTGAGTGCGGTGAGTGGCCACTCTATCACAGGTGAGAATGCCATCACAGGACTACATCGCTTTACCGATAAGATCATGCTTTGGTATATCTCGGCGATGGTCTTTATCCATAGCGTGATATATTTCTTCTTGGAGGCTCTTTCGTGGGATCACATACTGCGCACTCTGCTAAGACTCTTGGTGAGCGATTTGGGCACCATCCTTTTTATCTGGTACTTTGTAAAACTCTTCATCGAAAAGATACTTAAGCTGAAGTAACCATGTTTCAGAACGACACATATATACGCCGCATGATCCTGCAGTTCATCGTACTGCTCATCTTCGGAGTCATGGCGTGCCGTGTGGCATACATCCAGCTCTTCGACAACCAATACAAGAGCTTGGCGGCACGTAATGTCTTGCGTTATGAGGTGCAGTATGCCCCTCGTGGCGAGGTGGTGGATCGCAACGGCGAGTTTCTGGTGCAGAGTATGGAGTGCTATGACCTGATGGTTGTCCATCGCGACATCGGCAAGCAGGGCTTCGACACCATGCGTATGTGCAATATCCTTGGCATCAGCAAAGAACGATTGATGCGCGCCCTAAGGGATGCCCGCACAGCTCCGCGCAAAGCGTGGCTTGTGACCAACTACATACCCAAAGATGTCAAATTGCGCTTCGAGGAGTGCAACTTCCCTGGATTCTACACCGTATTCCGTACCGCACGCCAATATCCTCGTAAGATCGGAGGTAACCTCTTGGGATATGTGGGTGAGGTAAATGCCGACATCATCAAACGAGATCCCGAATACAAGAGTGGCGACTACATCGGCATGAGTGGTGTGGAGGCAGCCTACGAGAAGGAGCTCAGAGGTAAGGATGGTGTGAAGATTCTGGAGCGCGATACACATGGCGCAATCAAGGGCTCATACATGGATGGAGCCTTCGACTCATTGCCCGTACCGGGTAAACGCCTGACATGTACCATAGATGCCAAATTGCAGGCTTTCGCCGAGGAGCTGATGAAGGATAAGGTAGGAGCTGTGGTCGCTATCGAGCCTAAAACGGGAGAGATTTTGGTGATGGCATCTTCGCCTACGTACGATCCCGATGAGATGGTAGGTAGAGAGCGAGGCAATAACTATATGAAGATGCTCGGCAACAAACGCCAGCCTCTGTTTAACCGTGCCGTTAAGTCAAAATATCCTCCAGGCTCTACCTTTAAGCTGGTACAGGGACTCATCGGCCTACAGGAGGGAGTCCTCACTCCAGAGAAGGCCTATCCTTGCCATGGAGGTTATCACGTAGGACGTATCAGCCAGAAGTGCCACGTCCACTACTCGCCGCTCGATTTGCGCAATGCTGTGGGACACTCATGCAACGCATATTTCTGCTACGTATTTAGAGATATCATCGACAATCGCAAATATAAGAACGTCAAGGAGGGTTTGGATGTTTGGTCAGAGTATGTAAAGAGTTTCGGTTATGGACGCAAGCTCGACTCCGACTTCTTGGGTGAGGGCCCAGGTACAGTACCTACGAGCGAACTCTACAACAAGCGTTATCGTGGCTCGTGGAATTCACTTACCGTACTTTCGCTTTCGATTGGTCAGGGAGAGTTGGGTTGTACGCCTATGCAGATGGCAAATTTGGCCTGCATCGTAGCTAATAGAGGTTACTATTATATCCCCCATATCGTCAAGGGGATAGAGGGGCGCGACTCGATAGATCAGAAGTTCTACGAAAAACAATATACCAAGATCGACCCTAAGCACTTCGAGCCTATCGCCGAGGGTATGTGGCGAGGAGTGAATATCCCCGGTGGAGGTACATCCAACCGCGCCTTTTTGGCGGGATACGATGTCTGTGGAAAGACTGGTACGGCACAGAATCCTCACGGTAGAGATCACTCTACATTCCTCTCCTTCGCTCCAAAGGATGATCCCAAGATCGCCATTTCGGTATATGTCG
>JAFOZN010000215.1 GCA_017391185.1 Alistipes sp.
CTTCTTCATAGTCTTATACCTTTTTACTGATTCATTGTTGCGAGGAACTCCTCATTGTTGAGAGTCGTCCCCATCTGCTTCTGCAAGAACTCCATAGCCTCTACGGTTGTCATCTCCGACAGATACTTACGCATAATCCATGTACGATTCATCACTTCACGCGAGAGCAACAAATCCTCACGGCGAGTACCCGATGAGATAACATTTACGGCTGGATATACACGCTTATCAGCCAACTTACGATCCAACTGAAGCTCCATATTACCCGTACCCTTAAACTCCTCGAAGATCACCTCGTCCATCTTAGAGCCTGTGTCGATCAACGCCGTGGCGATAATGGTAAGCGAACCCTTCTCCTCGGTATTACGTGCTGCACCAAAGAAACGCTTAGGCTTATGCAAAGCATTGGCATCCACACCTCCCGAAAGAACTTTACCCGAAGCTGGCTGCACTGAATTGTAAGCACGCGCCAAACGAGTAATAGAATCTAAGAAAATCACCACATCATGACCACACTCTACCATACGCTTTGCCTTCTCCAAGACCATCTCTGCGACCTTGACATGGCGCGAAGCCTGCTCATCGAAAGTAGAAGCTACAACCTCTGCCTTCACATTGCGAGCCATCTCGGTAACCTCCTCAGGACGCTCATCAATCAAAAGCACGATCATATATACTTCAGGATGGTTATCCGCTATGGCATTAGCGATAGATTGCAACAACATGGTCTTACCTGTCTTTGGCTGCGCAACGATCAAAGCACGCTGACCCTTACCAATAGGCGAAAAGAGATCCACCACACGATTCGAAAGTGTATTATGTCCCTCACCCGTAAGATTAAATTTCTCACTTGGGAAGAGTGGAGTCATATACTCAAACTGCACTCTATCGCGTATATACTCTGGCTCAAGGCCGTTAATCTCATTCACTCGGATCAATGGGAAGTATTTCTCGCCCTCCTTTGGTGGATGGATCACACCGCTGATAGTATCACCAGGCTTAAGACTAAAGTGCTTAATCTGCGATGGCGAAACATAGATATCATCTGGAGAATTCAAATAGTTGTAATCTGCCGAGCGAAGGAATCCGTATCCATCAGGCATAACCTCCAACACTCCCTCGCCGATAATCTCACCAGCAAAGGTCTCGCGCTTAGGCTCACGCTGACCATTATATCTGCCCGTCTGACGAGGAGAAGGCTCCTGTGGTTGCTCACTTGTTGGCTCCGAAGGCTCACCTTCTACTGCAGGCTCTACCTCTGCAGATTCCACACTACTCTCTACCGCCATAGTAGCTCTTTGCTGTGCTTCACGCTCCTCCTGCTCCTTCAGAGCCTTAGGCTTACGACCTCTACGCTTGGGCTGGGGAGTCTCCACAGGAGCAACCTCTTGCTTCACCTCTGTAGCAACACTCTCCACAACCTCGGCTTGAGGAGCTACCTCTACAACAGGCTGAGCCTGCTCTGACGGTGGAACTTCGCCCTCCGATTTAGGCTTATTATCCTCTATCCTCACGCTATTCATACGAGGACGGCGACCTCGGCGCTTAGGCTCTGCGGTCTCCACATCCGAAGTCTTGGACTCCTCTGCCACAGTAGGCTCTGCCCCGCCCGAAGCAAATGCTACAATACGAGCCAACAACTCCTTCTTCTTAAGAGCAGGATCGTTAATCCCCAACACCTTGGCAATTTCACGCAACTCAGACAAACTCTTGCCCTCGATAGCTTCTAAATCTTGCATATCTAAATATATTAATAATTTCAATGATTAACGGATAATCGAACGATTATCCTCTACTGACGTTGCAAAGATAATACAATAAATTAATTTTCAATTTAAATCGCGCAAAAAAAGAGTTGTCCTGAACACAAAAGTTCCGACAACTCCCCTACTATTTTCAGCCACACCCCAGAAAACTAAGATGTAGCACACCTCACCCAAGCCTTACTTCTGCTCAGGCTTATATTCGTATTTAAAGAAGATTGCAAAAAGAATAGCCACCACAAGCGCATAAGCTGCGAACAAAAGCCATGAAGTCTGCCATCCCTCGATAATTGCCACACCCTCAGAGCCATTATATACAAAGCGATTAACCACAGCCTGAGCACCCAAAGTACCGACTGTCGCACCAATACCATTGGTCATAATAATAAACAAACCCTGAGCCGAAGAGCGAATCTTCTCATCGGTCTGCTCATTGACATATAACGAGCCAGAGATATTGAAGAAGTC
>JAFOZN010000216.1 GCA_017391185.1 Alistipes sp.
AACTGCTTAAGATCGAAGCAGAGGTATGTCTTATCACCAGCCTTCAAATCACCTGAGTGACGCTGAGCACGACCTACCGATACATCCATATTCTCGATAGAGTAAGGGATTGCCGATGCAGAGAACGCAGTCTCAGCCTTGATGCTAAGACCAGCACCTGCTGTATCCTCTACGTTGAAGTAACGCAAATCTGAGCGTGTACCTGACTCCTGAGGACGAACATAAGTCTCGCAATACTGGTCGCTAACCTTCTGGTAGTAGATACCCAAGTCAGCGCAGCTCTTACGGTCAACGTAGTTCTCAACCTCACCACGACCATAGTACTCTACGCAGTTGAAGCGTGCTGGAAGCTCCATACGCATACCAAAGCGGAACATCTCCGAAACCTTAGCATCCTTCTCGGTAGTCATCTTCTGCTCAACCTTGATCTGACCCTCACCGTTGATTGTGTATGTGAGCTGCAACTTAGCCTTTACAGTAGGCATATCGTATGATGCAACCACGATGGCAAGACCATCCTCAACCTTGAAGTTGAAGCCTGTGCGGCGCATCTGAGGATTACGCCATGCTGCATAGCGCATCTGCAAACGTGCGCCGAGGTCATTCTCGGTAGGTGCGCGCCAGAAGTTTGGACGCAATGTAGCACCCTCTGCCATGAGATCCATCTGGCCATACTTCATCTGGCAGATGTAACCCTCGCGGTCGAATGAGATGATCCAGTCATAACCCTCTACTGCTGTAGCCTTCTCGAAGTGAGTGATCTTTACAGGACGTGTAGACTCCTTCATTGTAAAGGCAGCCTTAGTGTCGTACTCCTTCATCAAGAGCTGATTCTCAGCTACGACATAACCAATCTCAAGCAAAGGCTTCTTCTCCTTGAGCTCGTAACGTACATTCACAGCTACCTCCTTAGCCTTAGGGCAGATGTCAGCTGCGGTGTAACCCAACTTAATCTGCTTGCGCTGCTGAGGAGCTACGTCAAGTGACTCGATGCGACCAGCCTTAGTCACTACACCATCCTGCATAAGCTCCCAGCAGAGTGTGTATGCCTTGAGGTCTGTGAAGAAGTTCTCGTTATATACCTCTACGGTTGCTGAGTTCAAATCCACAGCCTTAGTCCAGATTGACTGGTACTCGCGCTTAACCTCATAAGCCTGAGCGTGAGGACGGCGGTCTGCGGCGATGAAACCGTTGTTGTTGAATGAGTTGTCTGTAGCATCGTAGTTGTTGAAGTCACCACCATAGTGGAACGAAACCTTACCATCAGCCTCATAGCGTGCAACAGCCTGATCCATGAAGTCCCAGATGAAACCACCCTGATAGTGAGGATACTTGCGGATTAGATCCCAATACTCCTTGAAGCCACCGAGCGAATTACCCATCGCGTGAGCATACTCACACTGGATAAGTGGGCGGTTAGGGTTGCTCTTAGAGTAGTTCTCGCACCAGTTGTAATCTGCATACATAGGACATACGATGTCGGTGAACTCTGAACGACCAGCCTGCTCGTAGTGTACAGGGCGTGAAGGCTCGTTAGCGTGAATCCAGCGGTAGCACTCCTCGAAGTTAGGACCCATACCTGCCTCGTTACCCATACTCCAGATGATTACTGATGGGTGGTTCTTGTCGCGTGCCACCATACGTGTATTGCGCTCCAAGTGAGCCTTAGCAAAGAGTGGGTTCTTAGCCAATGTGTGCTCACCGTAACCCATACCGTGAGACTCGACATTTGCCTCATCCACAACGTAGAGACCATACTCATCACACAAGTCATACCACTCAGGAGTGTCAGGGTAGTGACAAGTACGTACTGCGTTGAGGTTGAACTGCTTCATTACCTGAATATCCTGAATCATGCGCTCGCGAGACATCACAAAGCCTGTCAAAGGATCAATCTCGTGGCGGTTAGCACCCTTGATGAGAATTGGCTGACCGTTAACCAAAAGCTGGCCACCCTTGATCTCCGAAGAACGGAAACCTACACGCTGAGCATAAGCCTCTGTGGTAGTCTTACCATCAGAAACAGTAGCGACAACCTTATAAAGATTTGGAGCCTCGGCAGACCACTTAGCAGGATTCTCTACATCCAATGAGAGCTGAGCCTTACCCTTTGATGGAGTAACTGTAGCCTCTGCTACAACCTTACCTGCAGCATCCAAGAGCTTCACCTCTGCCTTCTTTGCTGCAGCAGTGAAATCCATCTCGATGTTGAGCTTCGCGTTCTTGTACTCTGCATCCAACTCAGGGATAGCCTTGAGGTCAATCATGCGGGCCTTAGCGCGTGCCTCCAAAGTTACGTCACGAGTGATACCACTCAAACGCCACTTATCCTGATCCTCCAAGTATGAACCATCGCAGAAACGGAAAATCTGCAATGCGATAAGGTTCTCGCCAGCCTTTACAACCTTCGTCAGGTCGAAGCGTGCGCCGAGCTTGCTATCCTCAGAATAACCCACAAACTTACCATTAACCCAAACATATACGTTAGAGTCTGCGCCACCGATGTTAAGGAAGATATCGCGACCAATCCACTCCGCAGGGATGTTGAATGTGCGGCGGTATGAACCAACGTGGTTCTGCTCGTTAGGTACGTTAGGTGGATCGTTGCGGAAGTTGCCACGCCAAGCGTAACCTACGTTTACATAGATAGGATCGCCATAGCCATTGTGCTCCCACATGCCTGGAACCTCTATATCAGCCCAACCCTTGTCGTTGTAGCCAAAGCCAAAGAAGTCGGTAGGACGCTGGTCTGCATTCTCTACCCAATTGAACTTCCAAGTACCGTTGAGCGAAAGGTAATAAGGATTCGACTTGTCGCAGTATACGCCTGTAGCTTTGTCAGCCGAATCGAAGATCTTGAATGAGGCGTGCATAGGAACACGATTGATCTCATTCACGTTGGGATCAGACCACTCCGTAAAACTCTGCGCTGAGAGCGTTAGCGAAGCCATCGAAGCCAACATCAAAAGTGATAGTTTCTTCATTTTTTGTTAGTTTTTATGTGAATAATGATATAATCGCTATTTCTTATCCAACTCTACGCGGAGCATTACAGGGTAGTGATCCGATGGGCAGCGGTGGATATGTCTTTCGAAGTTGATCTCCTGAGGAGCAGCCTCGCCCTTAATCTTATCCTTGGCTTCTGGATTAGGAATCCAATAGCCATCGGTCAAGACAGCGTAGTTACGAACCTTCACATGCTTTGTGACAAAGATATGGTCGATACGGCTATCTGTGAAAAGGTTAGGATTGAAACTATTGAATGTGCCAGTATAGTTGTATCGCTTCTCGGCCTTGTCGAATGAGTCGGTCAAAACGCCCTGCGATACGATAGTCTTATAGGCCTCATTGTTCTGATCTACATTGAAATCTCCCGATACCATAGCAGGCTCATTGCCGCACATCTGAGTGATCTTGCGTGCGATGAGTTTGGCTCCCTCGCGGCGAGCCTCCACTCCCACATGGTCCATGTGAAGGTTGAAGAACCAGAACTTCTGCTTTGTCACCTTATCCTGCAAACGAGCGTATGAGCAGATGCGAGGCAAGGCCGCATCCCAACCCTTTACGCCGACTTTGTCAGGAGTCTCAGAGATCCAGAACGTACCCTGATCGAGGAGCTTGAAGCGATCACGCTTGTAGAATACAGGTGAGAACTCACCCTCATCCTTACCGTCATCACGACCTACACCCACATAGTCATAATCCTCCAACTCGCGGAGCATGTCATCAATCTGGTTACGCTTAACCTCTTGCGCTCCAAATACATCTACATCATTCCACTCGATCATATCACAGATCACGGGACAACGCTGCACCCAGCCGTTACCGCGCTTAGCATCGCCTTGGTTGTCGTTACGGATATTGTACGAACCTACGATGAGTTCCTGAGCCGAGAGCGTCAGAGTCGAGAAGAGTACAAAAAATAGAATATAAATTCGTCTCATAGTAATTTATGTTTATGTGTTTTACATCAATAGAGGTTTTACAACCCCAAAGAGCAGCCACGCCACGATGAGCGTCACTACGATGTTGAAGCCCTGAGCTGTGAGGAATGCCCACATAGGGCGGCGATTCTCCTTCGAGAATATGTCGGCAAAACGAGTCTCCAGACCTACGCATACGAATGCGATGCTGAAAAGCGTGTTGGTAAATCCTTTGGTGATCTTACCCACGCTCTTGGCACAATCGACATCCAAGAGGAAGCTGAAAACCAACGAAGCCAATACAAATCCTACGACAAACTTAGGAAAACGATCCCAAATCACACCCAAAGTTGGTTTCTCCTCGTGTACCTCTCCCTTGTAGGTCCACATCAGTGAGATGACAAATGCAGCGATACCGAGCAATACGTTCTGCGATGACTTCACGATGATGGCAGTCTGAGCTGCTGCTTCGCCGAGCATAGTACCCGAAGCTGCCACAGCACCCGTAGTGTCGATAGTACCACCTAACCATGCACCTGCGAC
>JAFOZN010000217.1 GCA_017391185.1 Alistipes sp.
GCGTTGTCCATATACTCAGCAGCGAGCATCATAGCCTGATAAGTCTGAGTTGCAGAGAGGTTCTTCAACGCAGCGTTCTTCACTGCTACAGATGGCTCAGCAGCCAAAACATTGCTATAGTTCTTGTACTTACGCTCGGCGTTGAGCTTCGAAGCAGCTGTAAGAGTGATATACTTGCTCAAAGCCTTGTCCTTCAAAGGAGCGTTAGTAGTAGCGATCTCATACATTACAGGGATAATGCTATCCTTGTTGAGTGAGAGCAAACCGTTGAAAGCAGCCTCCTTAGCAGCGCCTGTAGATGACTTGTAGCTGTTTACGATAGTAGCCACAGCCTCGTCAGCGTTGGTGTTAGCCAAAACCTGAATATAAGCAGCAGGATTCTTAGCCTTAGCCATGCGAGCCTCGATTAGCTTCACCTGCTCGGCAGCTGGCTTGTTCTCGATAGCCTTGTTTACAGCCTTAGCCTCGCCACGACCAGTCTCATAGAGGTCGCAGATAGCGTCAAAGTTCTTCTCTGATGCAACCTGTGGAAGAGCCTTCTGAGCCATGTCGTTACCAGCCTTAGCCATAGCGATTACCTTCTCAGCAGCCTCAGGGATAGAGCGCTTGAGCAATACGCCCAAAGCTACCACCTTGCTCTGGTTGTTGCCATCCAAAGCCTTCACGATGCCTGAGTTAACCTTACCGTTGAATGAAAGCAAAGTGCGGATAGCTGTATCCATGATCTCAGTATTCTCTGTGTTTGGCAAAGACTCAACCTTAGCCAAGATACCCTCCAAAGCCTTCTCGCCACCGATACGGCTTGCAGCCTCCATAGCCTCGATAGCTACGGCGTTCTCTGGGTTAGCGATCTGAGCTACAACAGCGTCAATCTGGCTCTCTACGTGGTTTGCACCCAACCAGTTGATGATGTCGATCTTTACATCGTTAGAAGCCTTAGGCAAGAGAGCAGCCACAGCAGCGTATGTAGCGTCATCGGCATAAGCCTCTGCAGCGCGCATAGCACCATAGCGGTACTGACGGCAGTCGTCAGAGAGAGCCTTCACTACAAGTGGAGTAGTCTCTGCGCCGTTCAAGAGGATCAAAAGATCCAAACCTGTGAGGCGTACGTTTGTCTTATCCTCCTTCATGAGCTTCTTAGCAGCCTTCTCTGCAGCCGCAGGATTCTCCTTGACCATGCGAGTAAGCAATGCTGAGTAAGCACCATAAGCGTCAGTTGACTCGAAAGAATAATCCACAGCCTTAGCCTGTGCAGCCAAAACCTTCAAAGCCTTCTCGCCACCACATGTAGCCAAAGCCAAGTTGATCTGGCAACGCTCCTCTGGAGTAGCTGTTCCGAGCCATGTCAAGAGTGCAGTCTCTACCTCAGGGATATTCTTATAAGATGCGATCTGAGCCAAAAGAACCTTGCTGTAACCGTTCTGAGCCTGAGCCTTGATAAGCTCTGCAACCAAAGGCTCTGTGCCCTTAATAGAAGCCAAAGCGCGAGCTGCGAAGTTACCAAGATATGCGTCAGAGAGCTTCTCTGCGTAGAATGTGCCATCCTCGGCAGTAGCGCAGATCTGCAATGCAGTCATCAAGAATGCCTTTGTAGGGTTGTCCGAGCACTTCTCGATAGCCTTCTTCAAGCCCTCGCGAACACCACCGCGCAAAGACTCCTGACCCTTAGATACGTAAGCTGCTACGCCGTTGATAGCGTACTCGATAGCTGAGTTGTTGACACCCTCAGCTGCAGGGCGCAACATCGAAGCCATCATCTGCATGCCCTCAGCACCAGTCTTAGCCAACTCGTCCATAGTCTGATTGTAGATCTTCTGGTCTTTGGCTGGGAGCTGTGCCATAGCGTCAGCTACGATAGTGGTAGTGACACGATTGCGGGCATCCTGAGCGTTGATAGAGGCAAATGGCATCAACGCCAATGCGATAACCAATATAAATAGTCTTTTCATTACTCTAATGTCTGTTTAAGTTAGGGATTAGATTTTCCAAGGTGCGCGCATTGGCTGGTCGATCAGTGCGTTGGCTGCGTCATCGTTGATGAACTCCAACTTCACAGGATCGAACTCCAACGTACGGTTCAAGCGCAAAGCGCAGAGACCCATATTCACGATAGTAGCCGAGCGGAAACCGTTGATCTCGTTGAGTGCGAACTTCTCACGAGTGTGGATACACTTGATGAAGTCAGTATTCTGAGGCTCTGGATCTGGCAACTCGTTGAGCTTGCTCATCACGTTAGGGATAGTACACTGGAAACCGTTGTAAACCTTACCGTTAGGGCCCTCGATGTAAGCTGCGTTAGGATCCTCATAACCCTCACCCTGAAGAATGATCTGGCAACCATCCTCATAAGTATAGACAATCTTACGCCATGTACCGATAGCATCCCAGTGCTGCTCAGGAGCGTCAACCTCTACCTTTACAGGTGATGTGTTATCCTTGCCCAAGATGTACTGTACAGGGTCGATGTAGTGCTGACCCATATCGCCAAGACCACCACCATCATAATCCCAGTAACCACGGAATGTCTGGTGAGTACGGTGCTCGTTGTATGGCTTGTAAGGTGCAGGACCCAACCACAAATCGTAATCCAAATTCTTTGGTACAGGCTGCTCAACAAGATTCTCCTTACCTACCCAGAAGAACTTCCAGCCGAAACCTGTGTGACCAGAGATAGTCACCTTCAAAGGCCAACCGAGCATACCGCTATCGACCAACTTCTTCAAAGGAGCTACTGTAGTACCCAAGCCGTAGAATGTGTCCTTGAAACGGAACCATGTGTTGAGGCGGAAGATACGGCTGTTCTGACGAACTGCCTCCATCACCTTCTTACCCTCACCGATAGTACGTGTCATAGGCTTCTCACACCAAATATCCTTACCAGCCTTAGCAGCCTCTACTGCCATGATACCGTGCCAGTGTGGAGGAGTAGCGATGTGAACTACGTCCACGTTAGGATCGTTGATCAAGTCGCGATACATGTGATAACCCTTCACGGTCTCACCCAACTCGCTCTTAGCGCGAGTAACACCTGTGTTGAGGTGGTTGCTGTCCACGTCACACATAGCTACCAGACGGCACTGCTCGTTGCTTGAGAAGTGGTTGGCACTGAAACCGATACCACCCATACCGATGATACCCTTAGTCAACTGATCGTTTGGGGCGATGTGTCCCTGACCTCCGAGAACCTTGCGAGGAAGAATGGTAAGTGCTGCCATACCTCCAAGGGTCTTGAGAAAATCTTTTCTGTTGATTGCCATAATTTTTATAATTTTAATGTGGAAATTTGTCTCTTATTCCTAAATATATATAATATATCGCCATAAAGTTATGGCTTTTTCTCCGAATGGCAAAATTTATTGTGCCATATAAACTAAATTTTAACAATATTTCGTTACCCTATACCAAAGTCGTATTTCTCGATTTGACAAATCCAATGAATTTTTTTATCTTTGTCTTTGCCCTATGGGCGTGAACTTTAGAAAACTTAAAACTACGATAATGAAAGATTTGTTTAGTGTCGATGGCAAGGTCATCGTGATTACGGGTGCTACGGGCATTTTGGGTTCTGCTATGGTGAAACACTTTGCTGAGCAGGGTGCAAAAGTGGTTATCTTGGCTCGCAACGAGCAGATGGGAGGCGATTTGATGGCCGAGGTGAAGGCTGCGGGAGGCGAGGCTCTCTACCTGAAGTGTGATGTGACTCAGAAGCAGATGCTGGAGCAGAATTATGCCGATATCATGGCGGCGTATGGCCGTATTGATGTGCTGATTAATTGCGCTGGTGGCAACATGGCGGCGGCTACCGTTCCGCCAGAGAAGACCATCTTCGATTTGGATATAGATGCTGTGCGTCAGGTAGTTGACCTAAATCTTTTTGGCACTATCCTGCCTACTATGGTCTTTGTCAAGGCGATGGTCGAGCAAGGTCAAGGCTCGATTATTAATATCGCTTCCGAGTCGGCTCTGCGTCCTCTTACCCGCGTGGCAGGCTATGGCGTGGCGAAGGCTGCCGTAGTGAATTGGACCAAGTATATGTGTGGCGAGTTGGCTATCAAGTTTGGCGAGGGTTTGCGTGTCAATGCCGTAGCTCCAGGATTCCTTTTAACAAATCAGAATCGTACGCTGCTGACCAACCCCGATGGTTCGCTCACTCCACGTGCCGAGACCATCCTCGCCCATACGCCATATAAGCGTTTCGGCGAGCCAGAGGAGATGCTCGGAACGTTGCAGTGGTTGGCTTCCGATGCTTCGAAGTTTGTCAGCGGTACGTTGACTGTCATAGATGGTGGTTTTGATGCCTTTTCGATTTAATCAGAGATAATTTATGTTCCTATGTAAACAATCGTGGCGATGGTACGGGCCTCAGGATCCTGTCTCGCTGAGTAATATACGTCAGGCGGGAGCTACCGATATAGTTCACGCCTTGCACCATATCCCCAACGGTGAGGTGTGGAGTGTGGAGGAGATTCGCGCTCGCCAAAAGATGATAGCCGATGCGGGCTTAACATGGAGTGTGGTGGAGAGTGTCCCCGTACACGAACACATCAAGACGCAGACAGGTGATTTTCAGCGATATATCGAGAATTATAAACTCTCGATACGCAACCTCGCCGAGTGTGGCATCCATTGCATCACCTATAACTTTATGCCTGTCTTGGATTGGACTCGCACCAATCTTGCCTATGAGGTTGAGGATGGCTCGTTGGCTCTGAGATTTGAGCGTGCGGCGTTCATGGCTTTCGACCTCTATATCCTGCGCCGCCCCGGTGCTGAGCAGGAGTATAGCGAGGAGGATAAGGCCAAGGCAAAGGCTCGCTATGAGCAGATGGATCAGGCTGAGAAAGAGCTTATTACTCGCAATATGATTGCTGGTCTGCCAGGCTCTGAGGAGAGCTTCACTTTGGAGCAGTTCCAAGAGGCGTTGGATCGCTACAAGGATATCGATGCCGAGCGTCTGAGGGCGAATCTGATATACTTCCTCCGTGAGGTCTGCCCTGTGGCGGATGAGTGTGGCTCGGAGATGGTTATCCACCCCGATGATCCGCCATATCCGATTTTGGGATTGCCTCGCATACTCTCTACTGCCGAGGATTTCCGCCTCTTGATCGAGGCTGTGCCTAATCGCTCCAATGGATTGTGCCTCTGCACAGGCTCATTTGGCGTGAGGGGCGATAATGATCTGCCTAAGATGATGCGTGAGTTCTCTTCGCGCGTGGGCTTTGTCCACCTGCGTTCGACACGCCGCGATGAGGAGGGTAATTTTCAGGAGGATAACCACTTAGAGGGTGATGTGCCGATGTATGAAGTGATGAAGGCATTCTTGGAGATTCAGCAGCAGCAAGGTCGCTCTATACCGATGCGCCCCGATCATGGTCATCAGATGTGTGACGATCTGAATCGCCACTCCAACCCCGGTTACTCATGCTATGGTCGTATGCGCGGTTTGGCTGAGTTGCGCGGTCTGGAGATGGGAATTGCTATGTCCTTGTATATTGAAAATACTAAATAAAAACATACTTAAATGAAGAAATTTTTTACACTCATTTGCGCTATA
>JAFOZN010000218.1 GCA_017391185.1 Alistipes sp.
ACGTTTGACTTCTTTTCGCTTTTGGGTTTGTTGGGACTCATCGGCATGAACGTTAAGAATGGAGTGATCTTGATCTCATCAATTCGCCGTCTAAGAGCCGAGGGAATGGATGGCTTTGAAGCGGTGGTGATGGCAACTGAGGGTAGATTATTGCCTGTGTCGCTTGCTTCGCTGACAACGATTTTGGCACTTGTACCATTGCTGTTTGACTCTCTGTTTGCGAGTATGGCGGCTACGATTATGGGCGGTTTGCTGGTGGCGACAATGCTTACTATGTTGGTGTTGCCTGTGGCTTATTCAATGGCTTATGGAATAAATAAAAAGTAGATAAGAGAAGATTTGTGTTTTTACTATTGTGAGCATCTTTTTGTGGAATGGCCGATGCTCAGATCTCTATTGTGGAGTATCGTGATATAGTGATAGAGAGCAGTTTGGAGGTGATGAACGCTCAGGTCGGAGTGGAGAAGAGCCTCTCGGAGATGAAACTTGCTCGCAAGGATCACTATCCTTCGCTGACGGCAGATGGGGAGTTTAATACAGGATTTCGTAGAGATGGCGATGCAGACCTATGGCATTTTGCCGTAGAACCTCGTATTGAGCAGACGATATATGCGGGAGGGGGAATAAGGGCTGCTTCACGTCAAGCTGAGATTGGTTATTTCTCTGCTTTGGAGGAGCGCCGAAATATGGAGTTGGAGATGAGGTATCAAGCCGATTATGCATATTGGTCGGTCTCGGCAATGGAGCTATACATGGGGGCTACGGCAGAATATGTCAAGATTATTCGTTCGTTGTATGGTCTTGTCAAGGAGCGTTATGCCGAGGGCTTGGTCTCAAAGAGTGATATGTTGCAGGTTGAGGCGCGACTTAGTGATGCGGAGTATTCTCAGATAGCGATACGAAAAAATTATGAGGTCGCTGTCCATCGCTTTAACAATCTGTTGGGCGTAGCAGATACATCTAAGGTGGTGTTGGTAAACTCCATAATAGATTCATTGCCGATACTCAAGCGCGAGAGTGCCGAGGATATTATTCCGCGCCGCCCCGATATGGAGATAGCTCAGGCGGCCATACGCTCAGCAGAACAGAGTGTGGTTGTTGCCAAAGCAGCATATTTGCCACAACTTACGGTAGGGGTGATGGGCTCTTGGCAGACATATTCGCCCAATAATTCTGGCGATACGTATCTCGATGGAGCATTAGTCGTGGGGGTGAATGTGCCGATATTTCATTTTGGAAAACGGCGTCATGCTGTGGCTGCGGCACGTGCAGATGTAAGGCGTGAGATGAATATCATGGATGATTTGAAGGATGTGATCTCTTATGAGGAGGCTGATGGATGGAGTGCCTTGGAGAGTAGTTATAGTCAGATGAAATCCTCTCTGCACAATTTGGAGATAGCGGGCGAAAATCTCTCTATATCAACCTATTCGTATAACGAAGGTCGAGCTACCGTATTGGATGTTTTACAGGCGCAGATAAGTTGGATACAGATCTATACCAATGCCATCAATGCACGTTTTAATTATGCCGTGGCGTGGTCGAATTATAATAAGGTTACGGCGCAGGAGGGGTAGAGTTGGAATCCCTCTCACTTGGGCTACAAAAACGGGGCTGTCACAACTTTTGTTGGACAGCCCCAATGCTTTTGGATAAGAATATGAGGAATATATTAGACTTTGACAGTCTCGGTGCTGACTATTGCTATATCGTGAGAAACGGGTGCGATTTTGCGTAGCATGGCTATCATGCCACAATGTTTCTCTTGAGCCATCTTGATAGCTGAGCTGACGCTATTTTGGTCGGCAAGAGATTTACACTCTACGTTGTAGCTAATCTTGAAATCGGTAAAGATGCTCTCGGCTTGGAGTGTAGGAGTGTTGAGTGTGCCTTCGGCTGTGATCTCCAAATTCTTGGGCATAATGTTGCTCTTTGAGAGCAGATTCATTACGGTAAAGCCTGCGCATTCGGCTGCAGAACAGAGTAGTAGGGCCTTGGGATTTAGATTTTCGATTTTGAGTGTGCCACAAGGCTGAAACTTGCCGTTTTTTAGGCAAATAGTGACTTTTTGATGATTGTTCATTCTTAAAATTAATTTGTTGGTTGATTTATTGATTCGGGCAATGTAATAAGTGTGCCTCTGTCACAATTTTATGCTCACAATAACCGTTCCTTTTTTGTGTAAATCATGCAAAATCACTATCTTTGTCAGATATAATAGCTTTTATGACTATGAATAGAAAAATGTTGATATTGGCTACGTTACTGCTCTCGGTGTGTGGCTTTGATGCTTCGGCTCAGAGCAAGGATGGAGAGCAGCGTTTCAAACGTGCTGTTTCGTTATATGATTTTGGACATATTATAGAGTCCAGAACGGAGTTGCAGAGTCTCAGAGGTGAACTCTCAGAGATTAAGGATCGTCTGTTGTTGGAGAAGACAGATTATTATTTGGCCTTGTGTGACTCGGAGCTGAAGATGAAGGATGCCGAGGGTAGATTGAAACGATTCTTGGCCAAATATCAAGGCTCTTCGTTTGCCAACGAGGTGCAGTTTGCTTTGGCTTCGCACTATTGTGCTTTGGGTGATGAGCGTTCGGAGGAGGAACTTTCGAAGGTTAATTATAAGGCCCTTACACCTCAACAGAAGGATCGTTACGACCTGAGAATGGGTTACATGGCCTTTATGAAGGGAGATTACCCATCGGCAGAGAACTACTTTGGTCGTATTAGCTCAGCAGGTGACTATGGCGATCATGCTACTTATTACAAATCATACATGGCTTATGCTGCATCGCGTTTTGATGAGGCGCGTAATGGTTTTACAGCTTTGTTGCGTAGCCCGCTGTATCGTGATTTGATGCCATTTTATCTCTTGCAGATTGAGTTTAAGAGTGGTAATTATCGTGCTGTGGCTGATAAGGGTGATGAGTTGATCTCTCATACTACCCAAGAGCAGGCTACGGAGATTCGCCGTATGGTGGCAGAGTCGTGGTTCCAATTGGATGACTATGCCAAGGCGGTGAAGTATATGGGTGAGTATAAATCCTCTGGTGGCCAGATGGGACGAGTGGAGAACTATATAATGGGTTACTCGCTCTACCGTCAGACATTGTTTACTGAGGCTTTGCCATATTTGCGTGCGGTGTGTGGTGCAGATGATTTGCTGACACAGAATGCTTCGTACCATTTGGCTGATTGTTATCTCAGAGCTGGTGATAAGGAGAATGCTGCACACTCTTTTGCGATGGCTTCGAGTGCGCAGTTTGATCCTTCGATTGCCGAGGATGCACTCTTTAACTACGGAAAGTTGCAGTATGAGTTGGGTGGTGGAGTATTCAACGAGGCGATCAATGTCTTGACTCGTTATGTCACTATGTACCCTCAGTCGGAGCGTGTTTCGGAGGCTCATACGTTATTGGTGGCGGCATATTACAATTCGCACAACTACGCAGCAGCGTATGAAGCCATCAAGCGATTGCCAAATCCAGACAATGAGGTGTTGCTTGCCTTGCAGAAGATAGCATATTTTAATGGCTTGGAGTCATATAATGCTGGAGAGTTGGATGCTGCTGAGGCTTCGCTCTCGGAGTCGTTGCATGCTGCATCGAATGCTAAATATAATGCTTTGGCTACGTTCTGGTTGGGTGAGATCTCTCACGCCAAAGGAAATTCACGTATGGCCTTACAGCGTTATCGTCAATTCCTCAATATAGCCCCTAAGAGTGGTAAGGAGTATGCTCTTGCGCAGTATAATATGGGTTATTGCTACTTCAATAATAAGGAGTTGAATGCTGCGGGCGAGATGTTCGAGAAGTTCTTGAAGTTATATTCTACTCGCGATTCTTTCCGAGCCGATGCGCTGTGTCGTATGGGCGATGTCTATTATTCGGATCGTAAATTCTCAGATGCCGTAGCTTGCTATGATAAGGCTATTGATTTGAATACGCAGGAGCGTTACTATGCCGAGTATCAGCGTGCGGTGACTTTGGGTGTGCAGAACAAAGCTCAGGAGAAGATCACCTCTTTGCAGAGAATCGTAAGTGCTGATCGTGGCGATTATGTTGATGCTGCAACTTATGAGTTGGGTAGAACTTATATCGCTCAGGAGAAGTATCAAGACGGAGTGAAGATTTTGGAGGATTTTGTAGCTCATTATCCCAATTCACAATATCACTCTCAGGCGCTCTCGGATTTGGGCTTGGCCTATATGAACTTGGGTGATAAGCAGAAGGCTCTTGCCTTTTATGATCAAGTGGTGAAGTCGGCTCCTAAGTCGGCTCAGTCGAAGAGTGCGTTGCAGGGTATCAAGGAGATATATGTGGCAGAGGGCGATGCAGACGGATATTTCGACTATGCTCAAAATATGGGCTTGGAGAGTAATGTGAGTCAGCTTACACGTGATTCTATGGCCTATATCTCGGCTCAGAAACTATATCTGGAGAATAAGATGGAGGCGGCGACTGCCAGTCTGTCGAGCTATTTGAAGAACTATCCTCAGGGATATTATCGCAATGATGCGTTGTTCTACCTAAGCGATTGTTACGTCAGAGCAGGTAATGAGGCAGAGGCTATTGTTTCGCTCTCGGAGCTTGCTGAGCAGGGACAGACTCAGTATTCGGAGCGAGTGTTGGATAAGCTATCTTCGATGTGCTATAAGTCGGAGCGTTGGGCAGAGGCAGCCAAAGCGTATCGTTCGCTTTATGATGTGACATCGGACGCCAAGATCAAGAAGAGCTCGGCTTCGGGTTATGTAGCCTCTACGCTTAAGTATGCCGATGATGAGGCATTGCTCAAGATGGCCGATGACGCCGAGAAGATGACTGTAATGACCGATGTGGCTCGCCGTAAGGCTCGTTATGCTAAGGCTTCGGTGTTGTTGCGTCAGCAGAAGCAGGAGGAGGCTTTGAAGGTATTCAAGACTTTGGCTACAGAGGCTAAGAGCGCCGAGGGAGCTGAGGCTCATTATCGCTTGATAGAGGCAGAGTTTAATGCTAAGCAGTACGATAAGGCAGAGAAGATGGTTTACGATTTCTCGGATACCAAAACTCCACAGAACTATTGGTTGGCTAAGTCGTTTATCCTTTTGGGTGATATATATTTGAGT
>JAFOZN010000219.1 GCA_017391185.1 Alistipes sp.
CGTGAGCGTATCATCTCAGGTAAATCATCTATGGCCGTGTTGGCTCGTACCTACTCAGTGGATGTTGGTAGTGCTATGCAGGGTGGAGAGTTGCCTGCAGGTCCTCTTTCTGGACTTACCAAACCTTACGCCGATGCTTTGGCCAAGCTCAAACCTGGTCAGATCTCTGAGGTTGTGGAGAGTGAGTTTGGTTTCCATATCATCGAGCTTATCGAGGAGCCTAAGAACAATATGTATCGTAGCCGCCACATCTTGCTCAAACCTTCATATACTATCGAGGAGCAGGTTGAGCCTACGCAGTATTTGGATAGCCTTGTGACATTCATCAGAAACGATTCTATCGCTTTTGAGGTAGCAGCCAAGGATCACTCTCAGGATGATCTCTCGAAGATGAATGGTGGTTTGGTGTCGAATCACGATTTGTTGATGAGTAATCCTGCTTTTGCCAATGTGCAATATACTCAGACTAAGTTCCGCCGTGAGGATTTTGGTAGTGGCAAGAACCTCAATGATTATATGAACCTTATCAAGCTCAAGCCAGGTGAGGTATCGGGAGCGTTTATCTCTGAGGATGTGAAGGGTAATCCTATCAGTAAGATCGTAAAGCTCTTGGAGATTATCCCTACACACTCTGCATCTTTGAATGAGGACTACCTCACAATCGAGGAGATGGCTTTGGAGGATAAAAAGTATAAACACTTCGAGAAGTGGCTCAAGAGCAAGATTGATGAGATATATGTCTATGTCGATCCTGACTTCCGCGATGGAGAGTTTATGTATAAGAATTGGATCAAGTAATCTCTAAATCTAAGGGGTAAAGTGCGCCGTACATTATCTGCATTAATCGTATTGTTAACCTTTGTTGGTATCCTCTATGCTCAGGGGATAACCACTCGTCATGTCACAGATTTGGTGAGTGAGCCAACTCTTGATCTTCCCCAAAAGCAGGAAAAACCTCTGTCGGAGGACAAGAAGCCTAAGCGTAAGGTTGACTTTATGGCAGATCTTGTCCGCCCATACCATCGCGAGGGAGATAGTATCGTCTGCTTGGTTGGTAACTTTGCGGCGCATCACAACGGAGCCGTTATCTGGTGTGATAGTGCGGTGCGATATGATGATACCCATTGGGGATTCTTCGGTAGGGTAGTCGTAAATCAAGATTCTATATATATGTATGGCGATAGTGCCATATATGATGGTGGTGCAGCCTATGCTGAGATCTATGCCCCGATTGTGAAGGTGGTCGATGGCGATGCATTGCTCTATACCTATAACTTTAGCTTCAATACCGAGGATAAAGTGGGTAGCTATCGCGATGGTGGCGTACTGGTGCACGATAATAATATCATCGAGTCACAACGTGGTTATTATGATGCTCAGAATCACGATATCATCTGCGTGGAGGATGTTGAGTTGCATGGTGATGAGTACGATATGAAGAGCGATTCGATAATCTATAATACCGATACCGAATTTGCGCGCTTCTTTACCAATACTGAGATATGGAATAATGATGGCGATTATCTCTCGGCAGATGAAGGCCATTATGACAAACAGAAGGACCTCTATATGGTCACTCGCAACGGATATATCCTCTCTAAGGAGCAACAAATCTGGGGTGATACGTTGTCATATTATCGAACTGATGGCCATGTTGTGGCGTTGAACAATATCCAGATGGATGACTTTAAAAATAAGATGCTTGCCTTTGGAGACTATGCCGAGTATTGGCAGGAACAGGGTGAGGCAATCTTGACTAAAAATCCATCTATCGTAAGTTATGAGACATCGGAGAGTGATACGGTCTTTATAAGCGCAGATACGTTGCATATAGTGACTATTGATCCTAAGAAAGAGAGCGCTGATGAGGCATCTACATCTTCTCAGGTGGAGCCAAAGTCAGATGATAATGCTGAATTGGCGGTTGCCACTCCTAAAGTGAGTGATTTTGCTCCCAAAGCGACTTTGGATAAGGCCGTAGAGAGCAAGCCTACACCATCTGAGCGTAAGCCTATCTCTCGTGGTAATAAAAGTGCTTTGCAGAAGGCCGATTCCGCAGCAATACCGACCCAAATTGCAGCTCCATCCAATGAGAATAATACTATAGAGCCGCAAAATGTCGCAGAACAAAACAAGCCCTCAAAGTCTGATTTGAGTTCTATTAGGAAGGATTCTACTGCTCATAGTGTAGACTCTTTGAAGGCTGATAGTCTTGCGATGGATTCTATGTTGGCTGATACTCTTTCTAAAATGACACCTAAGCAGCGCAAAGCCTTTGAGGCTAAGCTTAGAAAGGATCAAGAGCGTAAGTTGAAAGAGGCTGAAAAGCGTGCTGAGGCTAAGGAGCGTAAGATAAAGCTCGATTCTATTGCTAAAATCCGTCAAGCTAAAATTACGGCTCAGTTGGAGAAGGAGAAGGCACGTCAGTTGGAGTTGCACGCCAAGGATTCGCTTCGCCGAGCTGCGCAACGAGCTAAAGCCGAGGCTAAGGGTAAGGATCTCTCGGAGTTTGACCGTTTGGATAGTATAGCAGCCCTCAGAGGATATATCTTAAGACATGGCGCTCCTCCTGAGCAACCTGTTGAGCAGGCTCAATATGCGGGCCGAACAGAAGAGCCGATCGAGGAGAGTCAGGCTCAGGCGCAAGACTCTTTGCGTGCAGATTCGGCATATCGTGTTGTGAAGGCATTCCGTGGCGTGAGGATATATCGTTCGGATGCTCAGGCTGTGTGTGATTCGCTTGTGACTAATTCGGTTGATTCTATTGTCCATCTGTACATATCACCTGTGATGTGGAACAATCAAAACCAGATTGCCGCCACTACCGTTGATTTGTATAGCAAGAATCAGCAACTTACCCGTGCAGAGTTCCTCGGAGACCCTATCATGGTGGCTGAGATTGATACTACCTATTATAATCAGGTGGCTGGTAAAAAGATGATTGCCATGTTCAAGGATAACGAGATATATCGCAATGATGTGGATGGCAATGTCCAGACTATATATTTCCAACAACAGGAGGGTGGATCATTGAAGATTACCGAGATGATCTACTTGGAGAGTGCTTCTGCCTCGTTCTATATCGAGAATCGAGAATTGGTGGGCATGACCTATCGTAATGATACACCTTTTAAACTATATCCTTTGGATCTAATTCCAGCCGATCAACCACTTAAACTCAAAAACTTTAAGTGGGTGCCATCGTTGCGACCATCGCGTGAGAGTGTATTTACGCGCTCTATTAGAGAGTCTGAGAGAGAGGTGCGCGGTGCGAGAAAACGTCCAACATTCAATATTGTAGAGAAGATGGACCGCCGTAAAGAGGTGCTTTTGATGAGTGGTGAGTGGATTGATCGAGAGGATCAGCTTACTCCAGAGCTGGTGGAGTGGCGTGATAGGTGTATGCAGGAGGAGAAGACAAACTAACCTTAAAAACTTTATATATGAACCCTATCTATCAAGCGGCACAAGATCGTTATGCCGCTTCTGAGTCTATCTATGAGCGTTGTGGTCAGAGTGGTGTCTTATTACCTAAGATCAGCCTTGGTTTTTGGCATAACTTCGGTGGAATAGACCCTTATGAGCGTAGCCGTGCTATCACGAGATATGCTTTCGATCACGGTATCACACATTTCGATTTGGCAAATAACTATGGACCACCCTATGGTAGTGCCGAGCAGACTATGGGGCGTTTGCTCAAAGATGATTTTGCGCCATATCGTGACGAACTCTTTATCTCATCCAAGGCGGGTTTTGATATGTGGGATGGCCCTTATGGTAATTGGGGTTCGCGTAAATATCTGATGGCAAGTCTCGATCAGAGCCTCAAGCGTATGGGGTTGGATTATGTCGATCTTTTCTACTCTCATCGTTTCGATCCACTCACTCCTATTGAGGAGACTCTGCAAGCTCTGGTAGATATTGTGCGTGCAGGTAAAGCATTGTATATAGGTCTGTCGCGTTGGCCATTGGAGGCGTTGAAATTCGCTGATAAATATCTTCGTGAGCGAGATGTTCCGCTTTTGATATATCAGGGACGCTTGCATCTGTTGGATCGTGCCCCACAAGAGGAGGGTATCCTTGATTATTGTAAAGAGAATGGAATAGGATTTATCTCTTTCTCGCCTTTGGCGCAGGGCTTACTTACAGATCGCTATCTGAAAGATATTCCTGCCGATTCGCGTATGGCCAGAGAGGGTAGCTTAAAGTCTGAGCGTCTGACGTCCGAACTTAAAGCCGAATTGCATCGCCTAAATGAGATTGCACAATCGCGCGGAGAGACTCTCTCGGAGATGTCGCTGGCGTGGGTTAAGGCTCAGGCGGGTGTGACTTCGGTATTGATTGGAGCAAGTTCGGTGAAACAACTCGAAACAAATCTTAAGTCTATATACGCAAAACCATTCTCATCTGAGGAGTTGCAAACAATTGGTTAGTTTAGGGATTTCTTGAGTAAATAATTTTGTTGAAACCCTTTGATAACGGATAATTTTTCGTAATTTTACGTGTTGAAAATAAACTATTAATCTTAAAATTTCAAAAATATGAGTTCAAAATTCTCTCGCCTTGACTTCCTTCGCGCATCGGCATTGGGAGCTGTGGCTATGACTTTCCCAACTCTTGGCTCGGCAGCAGAGGCTACCAAGAAGGCTAAAAAGACTGACGCTAACGACTTTATCAACCTTGCTTTTATCGGTTTAGGTCAGCAGGCGATCCATCTTAAGAACGGTTTTATTACCATCCCTGACGTGCGTATCGTAGCAGCTTGTGATGTATATGACATCAAGCGTAATCGTTTCGAGCAGCAGGTAAATAAATATTATGCGGACAAGGGCATCAAGCAAAAGCTTGATATGTATATCGATTTTGAGGAGGTTTTGGCTCGTCCAGACATCGATGCAGTAGTTATCGCTACTCCCGACCACCAGCATGCTCGTATCGCTATCGCAGCTTGTAAAGCAGGTAAGGATGTGTATTTGGAGAAGCCACTTACATTTACAGTATATGAGGGTCAGCGCTTGATTGAGGCTGTTCGTGCCAATAATCGTATTTTCCAGACTGGTTCTATGCAGCGTTCTATGGCTGAGTTTATCCACGCAGCTAACGTAGTTCGCGAGGGACGTTTGGGTAAGGTACATTTGATTGAGGCTTATGTAGGTGATGGTCCAAAGCCTTACAATTTGCCAAAGCAGGAGGTTCCTGCAGGTTTGGATTGGGAGAAGTGGTTAGGTCCATTATCTACCAAGTTCTACTATAACCACGAGCTTAACCCACTTATCACAGCAAATGGAGGTGACGAGTGCTGGGGTGCATGGCGTTGGTATCAGGGCCTTGGTGGTGGATTTACTACCGACTGGGGCGCACATATGTTTGATATCTCGCAGTGGTGTATCGGTAAGGATGGTTCAGGTCCTACAGAGATTTTGCCACCAGCAGCAAGCCTTCATAAGTGCTTGACATATCGCTATGACAACGGTATCGAGGTTGTTCAGAAGTCATTCGGCCATGGCCAGGCAGTTCGCGTTCATGGTGAGAATGGTTGGATTATCGTAGCTCGTGGTAAGTTCTTGGCTTCTTCAGATGACTTTATGCCTAC